>CAYWHV010000090.1:0-812 GCA_964458045.1 uncultured Methanospirillum sp. | reverse complement strand
TGTTCGTTCAGTACTCCCGTCCCATGAGAGAAACCGGATCATGGCTGCCTCTGCTCCGGCAGGGGGGTCTTTGGAAAAGGCATAGGAATCAGGATCAGGCCTTGTTTCCTGTGGATAATCCTGAAACGAGTAGGTCCGGTTCTGGTCGTCTACCCATAAGATTCGGACTATCCATGTTTCAGACTGAGTCTGTTCCTGCCCTGAACGATCTGAGGTCAATGAGAGGACCGATGTATTCTTACTCAGATCAGGACCTGGTCCTGTGGTAAATAAAACAGATATTCCTGCAGCGATAATGAGTGATATAAGAATGATGATAAGAACAATATGATACTGGTTATCCGACGGATCCATTGCAGTTCTTACATCTTTTATGTCATAAGCCAAGAGGGCTTCCTTTCAGTTCATATTTTACAAGGAATATCAGATTATGAATACCAATACTATACCATTTCAGAATACTTCGCGCGAAAAACATTCTGAAGAAACCATCAGAATCATGTCACCCTTCCGGATGGCTCTTGCATCTGTTCTGATCGCCATCCTGTTCCTGACCGGTCCGGTGCTGGGGGACACTATCTCCACGGCAACTCCGCCAGGAATGAACCTCTCTGTTGATCCAGGAGAAGATTTCTTTTCATATGCAAATTTCCACTGGGTTGCCGACCACCCGGTTCCTGAAGATAATAAATTCTACACTGCATTTGAAGAAGTAAAAGAGACGGTTGACAACCGGGTGACAACTCTTGTTGAAGAAGCCGCATCTGATTATGATGCAGAAAAAGGAACACCCCGGCAGTTACTGGGATCCT
>CAYWHV010000089.1:0-8810 GCA_964458045.1 uncultured Methanospirillum sp. | reverse complement strand
CTCTCCACAAGCCGGACAGGATTCACTGCTTCGGTTGGCATCCGACCGCCAAATCCCCGTGGTCCCTTATACACCCCGTCCGGAGCGAGATCCCTATCATGTTCCTTCAGCCAGTAAAACTGATGGTGGTACAAATACACTCCTTTCGTGTTTGAATCCCTCCGCTCCACCAGTTCATGCCCGATAAGTTTCCCAAACTGCTGAAATTTCTTTCCCATAGTTTTCACCGGAAACCTTGAAGAGAGACTGATGTAGAGTGTTTTTCGAACATACGAATAATTCAGTGGATTATCAAGCCAGGTAATCATAGTGGATTCTCCTTTTCATACAGATATCTCATTTCATCCATATGTTTCTGACAGATCTGGTTATACGGCCGGTCCGGGATCCAGTACATCGCTGATACCCGGGTTGAAGCGGTGCATCCCTTACACCTGCAGTATAATTCACTCCGGTCCTCATCCGGAATAGGGACATATGCATGGACCGGAAGGTCAGGACTCATCCCATGATATGCGGCAAATTCCTGGAAGGTGGTGAATATGTGTTCTTTCACGGAGGTAGTTTCCATAGCGGGTGGCACCAGGGTCTTTTCTGCAATTTGACCGGACATCTCGCCATTCGAACCCAAACAATCTGCACTTGACTGAAGATCAGTAATTCCTGACTGCCTGGCCAGATATTCAGGGCCTCTCAGACATACCGGGCATTCGGGGATCTCACCCCCTGACTCATCGTAATAATATCGCTGCATGATTTCTATCCACTTTTTCCGGTTCGGAACCACTAATGCCTTATGGTTTTTTGTTCCATTGGTAGTTTTAATCGCCTTTTGCCAGGGCTTCATCCCTATTCCCTTCAGAGCGTTGGTTACGGTCCTGGGGGAGCACTTCAACCCCTCGGCTACCATATTCGAAGTAATTGCCTGAACCTGCCCTCCAAAATAGTATATCCCATATTTTGGATCACTTATCATACTTTCATCTCCACGGGCAATGGAAAGGACATAATTAAACATCGAACCTTCATACGATTCAGCCCTCATCTGTTTGATCTCTTTCTGCCTGGCATTCAGGTATTCAGCAAAGAGTTTCCGGCCATTTGGAAAGAGTACAAGGATAACAGATAACGGTCGGGCCATCTGTTTAACTCTCCCTTCGATCTTCATTCCTGCACAGGAGAACATACATTCTTCGGATACTTCGTTCCAGTGTTCAAGCGTGAATCTGGCGATACAAGCCCTGAGTTCTGCTACTTCATCTGCATACCTGGCCGGCAGTTCAGGGGGGATATCTTCCCGTGTTGTCTCATCCGGGGAGAATGACAAACATCTTCCCTCAGTTGCATTATCACGAAATGACTGCCTCATCGCGATGAGTTTGGGACCAAAGGGATCAAAAATATGAATATTTGAGAGATCGCCTTTATCGGTGAGCAGGAACAGATTATCCTTTTCAAACCCCAGGTTCAGGTATTTAACCAGAGGATCAGACTGATCGCCCTTCAGATCAGACTCATCGATTAGCAGGGTCCCCATCCATTTCTCCTTAAACCGCATGATCCCCGAGAGCGATGAGGCACCAGAGGCACGAATCGGATAAAAACAAAGATCAGAGATGACTTTTAAAAACCGACTCTTTCCTTTCCCGGTATCGCCGATGAAACGGAGATAGGGAGTGGTACTGCATTTTGAAAAATACCACGAATACAAAGCATAATAGACAAAGAGTTCATAATCTCTCTCTCCTGCGTCCAGATACTTGAACAGGTGATCCCTCATCCGGGTGAACAGTTCACCAGGAGTGAGAAGGGGGGCCTTTTCCAGGAGATCAGACCGGGGTATACCGACGATATAGGATGTGGTTCCCCGATCCTGGTGAACAGGAAGTTCAGGTGGAATGGTGGGTTTTCCTGACTGATCGGTCTCTTCAGGCGAGAATAGTACCTTCCCATTTTCTAGGTGAGCATACGAATACCGGTCTTTATCACTGATACAGGTAAGGTACAAACGCCCGTCCTTTTCAAAGTACGGGATACGCCTGACCTGTTCTTCATCACTCCCGTCATACCTTTTCACGGTTTCTATGTAAGAAAAAGCCAGACCCATGATCTCCTGAAGGGTCTCATAATCCAGTCTCTGATACTCTTTGAGTTTTAGATTTCTGGACTGGAGTTTTTTCATAACCGCGTCAGAGGGTCTTTTATTGGATAAAAGATATACTGCTATTTCCCAGAATTCCAAAAAATGTTCTCCTTCTTCTTTTGGATCTGCAGTAAGAAGGGAGGCACCTTTTTGTCTGACACCCATAGCAGATCTGTCTCCGGCCATGCAAAGTGCCCGTCTCACGGTATGATCAAACCCGGTCTGGGTACTCATTACTTCGGTCATGATCTCCTCCTGGCTTTTTTCCATTCTATCCGTTCTAAAAACCGGACTTCAGGCTTTTCCCGGTCAAGCACCTCCATATGCTGTTTCATCACGTCGGCATCATATGTTCCTCCACAGGGCATGATTCCCCGGCAAATGGCATCCCAACCGGCTGCATCATACCCGGCAGCACACCGAAAACAGTAGACAAGGCCCTTTGTGGGGTTCATAGCAATGTTTCCGCCTGGTGAAGTACTCCCATGAACCGGATGCACTCCACGGATCTCACTTCCTGCAATCCGTGCCTCTCGTGGGAGGTTGTCCATGACAGAGAGACCATACCGCTCGGTAATTGTCTTTCCTTTGCTCTGCAGGGGAATCCGGCATTCCAGTTCAGGAATAGAATCAGGGATTGTATCAGAGATTGTATCAGGGCTGATTATTCTGGTGATATTCTCTATTTCGGACCACCTGACGGTCAGAATAGGAGCATCAGGATCATGTATTACATACCGGTTTCCATTTGGATGAAGGCTTCCCGGGCCGATACATTGACCGCCTGTTTTCTCCATTCCGGCCGGGAAGAAGAGTTCAACGACGGTCTGGTTAAGGTCGCTTCGGATCGAAAGTTTATGCCTCCGGTAATGGACCGGGATATCCGGACAATGGACGATTGCCCGGTACTTGTGCCAGTCAGGCCATGCTGAATACCGGAATGTCTCCCTGACCAGATCCTCCCCACCTGCTGCATGAAACGTCTCTGCATCGTCGATATCAAGAGAGAGGATATCCGAACCGGGAGCGGGGTAATACCCATAATTCCCACCATGCTGCAGATGAGCGGTCAGAATGGGATTATCAGAACGCTTCCCCTGCGATATCTGGTTCCACCCTTTTTCAGTAGGTCCCTTCTCTCCTGAAGGTATGAGGACATAGAGCAGGTCTTCACGCTGCATCTGCCAGGGTATGCAGAATCCAGAGGAGATTGAGGTTGTTGTTTTACTCATTGAGTCCCCCCCATATTGCATTCTTGTAGGTTACATCCGGCTGTTTTAGAAAAATACTGAAATTTTTCATTTTCGTTTTCAATCGTGTCGAAATAGACTCATTTGCCAATTTGACAGGAGTGGTAATGTCTAATTTTCTAATCATCTTTCACTACTCTCGTTATTCGTGCTACCATATAAGTATTGGTATTATAATACCATACACTAATTCATAGTAATGTATTCATAGTAATAGATTCAGATACATATGACATGACTGAGAGAAGAACGAGAGGTCAGATCAATAATCCTGGTGTTACGAAACGGAAAATTATCGAGATATTACTAAAAAAGTCTGAAGAGACGCCTGAACCTACTATCAGAGACCTTATTGCAGAGGAACTTGGGATCACAGAGCCAAAGAGCACAAAAATTCAACTTGCCGCTGCATTGAAGGAAGATATTATTAAGAAAGACACGAGGAGCGGAGTGAATTACTGGCGGATTAATTTTGATAATCCGGCTCTTCTGAAATATTTCATCGAGATTCTCACCAGTATGCCGGAACATGAGCGTGTCCCTTTTTTCGTTTCTCAATATGCCCAGGAAATGGTATTAAAGATCGCAGGATTTTTATCAAAGACGAATCGTCCGAACACCAGAGCAGGGTATCAAAAGACGATCCTCTCGGAGTACTGGGGGTTTTTAGATGGAGAGCAGAGTGCATCTGCGGATGATGAAGAACTTTCAGAAAAGGTTCTTTCATGTGTGGAGTTTTACCGGTGGGTGGTAACTCACTCTCCTTCCTTTTTCCTGTATTACAAGGATCCTTCACAGATCGATCCGTACCTGAAGTCGGTCCTGAGCTCATGTTTTTTTAAAACCGAATGGAAAGATTTTGATTTTCTCTATTTTGTCGGGACAATGGGCCTTATTGTTGATTACAGCAGAACAGATGAGAAATACCACCGTGAGGTGGCAGCATTCCTGGCCACAAACAAAGGTGACATCAGTTCCCATACTTCCATGAAAAACCCGGAGAATCTGTTTCATAATATGGTTCAGGTGCAAAAGGGAATAGAGGAGCGTCATACTATGAAGTCAGGAGAGGGGTTTTCGCAAAAAACTTTCCACTGGGAATCCAATATTTTTGAAAAGGTGTAAATATCAGTCTGATCATGAATCAAAATGCATATAGCAGTTATAGCGGTTATAGCGGATCTATGGGAGTGACTGGGTACAAAAAAAAATCAGATATTTTGAGGCCACACAAACTATTATTTCGGGTAATCGAGTATCATTACCTTTTTTTTATCGAGGATGCAAGTAAGTACTATCACGAAGTTATTGCGTTCGATAAAAATTGAGGAGATATTATTCACTAATCTTACTTTCAGCAATTTTTTTATTTTCCTTTGCCTTACTGTAATAAGGATTATTTTTTAATGTTTGATTAAATGTTTCAAGGGCTTCAACATTCCTGCTGAGATTCAATAAGATAACACCCTTTTCATTCATGGTTCTAGCATCTTTCGGGTTAATTTCTAAAACCTGATTGAACACCTCAATTGCTTCTTCATGCCTACCAAGGCCATTAAGGGCCAATCCTTTCTGATACAAGAAATCAGATACTTTTCGGGATTTATTATCATTGGGCACTAAACTGAGAAATTTGTCTATTGCTATTATTGCTTCTTCATATCTACCCAATTTATTCAAAGCATATCCCTTAACTCGCCATAAATCTTCAAGTTTATCATTGCTAGGATTATGAGAGAGAGCAACACCTATTGCTTGAATGGCATCTTCCCATCTTGCAAGATTACCAAGTATAAGTGCCTTTTGTGTTAATGTCCAAAGTGATCATACGGCCAGTTCGGATGAATGTATGGGAAATTGTGTACCTGCAGTAGTTCGCTAATTCGGGTTTGGGTTGAATAGAGTAATTCCGGCACAGTTATATTCCAATAAGTTACCCTCACAGGGACCTTGGCGCAAGGTTAAATCTGAGAACGATTCCTCCTTCAATCGGTAAAATGGAGTGATTACTTAAATATTGTCTGTCCGGTCAAAACAGATCATTCGTCCCCCATAAATAACCATCATTTTTTTAGGCCCGGTCTCTTCCTATGATCCGCTATAATCGCTATAACCGCTATACGGGCTTTGAACCGTAAATAATTGCTTAAAACCATAAAAATGCTGCCCCAATAAGATCCGGGTGAGCATGGGTCAGGATGAATGTGTCAATCTCCGAGGGGTTCTGGTCATCTGACCGACCAGCATCGAAGATTGTTATTTCACAATAGTTCATTATGAAAATACTTCTCCCCTCAACCTTGAAATACCCGGACAGGTGTTCGAATCCTCTAATTATGTGACATCCCAAATATCATGAGAACAGTGGAGTCCCTGTTCCGATCAGGGAGCAACTCCCGTCCTCTGTCCCGTCTGATGCAAAAATCACCACTAAAAGCCTTGTTCTCGCACTCAATTCGATGATTGATGACAGAACGGTCCTCATCACCGAGGTAGGGGATGCGGGTATGATGTCGCTTGATATCACCATTCAGAGATCAGGGGGATTTTTGTGCCCGGTATACTACGCAACCCTCGGGTATTCGGTTCCGGCCAGTATCGGGATTCAGGCTGCACAACCCGATCTCAGACCATTGATTCTATCCGGAGATGGAGTATTTCAGATGACGGGAATGGAGGTCTCCACTGCCTGCCGGTATCAGATGAATCCGATCGTGATTGTCCTGAATAATAGTGGGTTTGGAACAGAACGTCCGATGATCGGTCTTTCTCATATTATATCAATTGGTACATATAACTCATATGAGTTCATACGCTACTTTTAGATGTTAATTTTCAAAATAAGGCCTTCAAGAGACAGAGATTATAATAGTTAGCATTAACCGTCATTATTCTAAATGAAATTATGGAAAAACAGACGTTATTCTTTTTTAGAAAAGGAATAGTTCTCCTTCTGGTCATCTGGACAGTTTTTCTCTCCGGATTAGGGGTAGCAGATAGTACTGGTGATGCAGAAGAGATACATCTTTACGCCTTAATACCAACAGGAGAGGATATCTCATCAAAAGGGGAGGCGATAAAATCTGCTCTGGAAATTGCATCAGAAGATATGAATACCTTGTATGAAGAGATAGGATCAGAAAAAAGAGTCGTTCTCAATACCACTGATTATTCATCGGAATCTGGTTCAGCACTCGCTGCTATTGAATATCTGAATTCTTTAGGTATTCACATGGTATTAGGGTACTTCTCCAGTAGTGACCTGACAGAAATCAAGCCATTTGCTGATTCACAAAACATGCTCATCTTGTCAACAGGGAGTACGGCAACTTCCCTCTCTCTTAATGATAACATTCTCAGATTCAATCCTGACGACTCAAACATGGCTGATACAATAGTATTGCTTCTGAAAAATGAGAATATTATTGATATCGTTCCTCTGGTCAGGGATGACATCTGGGGCAATGAACTGGTTTCATCAATACACAAAAAGATGGAAACAGATATGACCCTTGATGATATCGAACGATATGATCCAAAAATCAGTTCATATGAAGATATTGTATCCAGGCTTGATACCCGGGTGGGAGCCGTTCTTGCAGATGAAAAAGCAGAGAATGTGGGGGTGCTGGCCCTTACGTTTGGTGAGATAGCACCGATCATGGAGGAGGCATCTGATGCACAGTATCCAAATCTGTCACTTGTCAGGTGGTTTGGAACCGATGGGAACACCATGATTCCTGACATTACGAACTCACCAATTGCATCTAAATTTGCAGAAGAACAAAATTTTACCGGAATAACATATTCCAGTTCTATTATGGACGAGGAGAATCCGGTTACAGATAAATTTATTGCAAAAATCGGGTATGATCCTGATGGATGTGTATATGCCACCTATGATATGGCTAAAATTGCAGCCCAGGCAATCGAACTAAAGGGATCTGATGATGCACGTGCATTAAAAACAGCCGTGACTACAGTCGCTGATATGTATTCAGGTCCTTCCGGGGAGACATCTCTCATTGAAACAGGTGACAGATCCGAGATCCATTATGCATTCTGGACTGTCAAAACCGATTCATCAGGGAAGGGAACCTGGGAGTTCATCGGTGAAGCAAATAAATGGGATAGTGTATCTTTACCCAGTATCGAAATGAAGGAAGATAATTTGGATGGAGAGTAACCATCCTTTCTTTTCCTGAAAATCAGATCCAATTCGGAAAAGATACTATCACCGAGTATTAAAATTTTCACCATCATTAGACCCGGTGACGGTTTTGGACGTTTCTCTAAATATAATTGCCAGCAATCTTCTTATTTCTCTTCACCGGACAAAGTGAAGTACCATTAAAATTTACATAATGATTATGCTACTAAAAAACCAATGAAAACTCATGCTTTTAGGGAGTCAGCCTGATTTTTTCCTGATTACCTTCTCACTGATCTATCTGATAATAACTGCAATATTCTCTTTGATTCTGATTTGGAGTAGAAATATTCGGAATAATCCGGCTATTCTTCCTTTTCAAATCCTCCTTGTTTTATTCATTATTGCAACGGTAATTCTTTCATTATTCTCATTTACCGATTCACTTAATACCTGGATTCTGCTAGAGAAGATTGGATACATTAGTTACGCGTATGCATCGGTTTTTTTCTTCATTGTTACCTGGCAATATATCGGCTATAAAGATATATGGCGATGCAAACTGACACCCCTGATGTTTATCGTGCCGTCTATTACCATCCTTGTGTTGTGGATACCAGGGTTACAGAGTCTGATGATGTCAGATTTTTATTTTGATACTTCAGGGATTGTGCCTACTTTAGTATACCAGTATGGAATCTGGGGATACGTACATACATTCTATAATGTAATCTTTATGTTTGGATCGCTGGTATTACTGGTTATTTCCTTCTTTTCTCACACCAATACTCGCAAAAAAGGGATCCTGTATCTTATTGCAGGATTAATCGTCTTTTGTTCGTGGAATATGCTCTATACGGCCGGTTTTATCCCACTCTGGGTCTTCAATCTTCCCTTTCCGCTTTTGTTATTCAGTATTTTAGTAACGATAGCAATTTTTCGATATAATGCTCTTGATTTTCTTCCGATGGCCAGGAATCTTGTTCTTGAGCAGATCAGTGATCTCTTTCTCATTATCTCTGTTGACAACCGTGTGATAGATATCAATCCGTCAATGGCCCAGGCTTTTGATCTCAATATCACATCTTCAATAGGTTCTCATATATCTGAAGTTTTCTCAAATTATCCAGATTTCATCTCCATATTCACTGAATCTGACGAAAATATGTCGTTTTTTTCTCTTAAGAAAGGAGAAGCTACCCTTATCTATGCAATCAGAAAGTCAGCGATATCAGACATAGAGGGGAATGTGCTTGGAAATCTGCTC
>CAYWHV010000088.1:0-8841 GCA_964458045.1 uncultured Methanospirillum sp. | reverse complement strand
TAAGTGAGCACCGTATCCTTCTCAATCGTGACAACAACCTCGGCAGGAGCGTTCTGAATTATCCGGCTGACCTCTGCAGACGACCGGGGAAGAACCCCGTTGTTTCCCTGTTTGAGGAGTGTTCCGATACCAGAGGTCCGTTCAACTGACTGCTGATTCTGGATATGGCTTAAAAGGCCGTCAATATACCAGAGCGTGTCAACTCTGGTGACATCATCAGACTCGATGATGACCATAATGGCATCTGACCCATAGGTATCTGCATAATGTGCCAGCAATGCGCCACGGGGAGTATTCTTATCAAGATAAGCCTCATTGCCGGTCTGCATGGTAATCAGCGATGTGCCATACAGTGCAACGATAAAAGCGGCCAGGGCGACTCCGGCGACAACACCCGGGTGTCTTGTTACCTGGTACGCCAGCCAGTCAAAAGGCCTGAACATGCCGGTTCCTATCCATGTGGGCTATCAAAAAAGCGGTACCTGTTCTGATTTCATAATTGTTTTACGGACATTCGTATCGATTCAACATTTCAGAGGTCATGTCACCATGACAATGCGTATGATTATTAGGATCTGACCAGATGATTATATAATAATAGTCTTGGAACCAGAATCAGAAATTCAGATCCTGAAAAAAGATACATTATAAACGGATGGAGACCGATGAGAAGACCAGAACAATTTCACCTCATGCATCCATCCGAAAAAGCCTGCCATATTTTCCTATAATTCTCACAGGCAGGTTACAACCTGTATTATTATCTCAATAGTATAAATATTTTTTTGCACCTGACAATACCTGCATTCCTTTACTCCGGCGATGGTATGCAGAATGAAAAGAAGAACTTATTTTCACATATGAGAGATAATTAGACAGAATTGTGATTCTATGACATATTCATTGCAACCTGTTGACAGTCTCGATATAACCGTTCTGGTCGATAATTACACCGATCTCCTCATGGTGGAACAGACATCCCTTGTTCACCGGCCCATGCTTTCTGATGGAAAGACCCTTTTTGCCGAACACGGATTATCATTTCTGATCCGGATACGGTCAGGAGAAAAGACAAACACCATTCTCATGGATGCCGGGACGACAGAGACAGCCTTTATGCAGAATGCGGAAACATTGGGAGTTAATCTGGATGAGATCAGTGAAGTGGCCATCAGTCATGGCCATTTCGATCATATTGGTGCTCTCTTTCGCGTTCTTCGCCAGTCATCCTGTCGGATTCCGGTACATCTTCATCCGGCAGCATTTGCCATGAGGAGGAAGAAAAGGCCTGACGGTACCTATACCCGTCTTCCTTCTATGAATGCCGATGAAGTCAGCCATGCCGGCGGTATCCTGTCCCTTTCTACAGAACCCTCGCTTATTGCGAATCAGAAGATTCTGCTTACCGGGGAGGTTGAACGAATAACCTCATTTGAGCAGGGTTCTCCGGTTCTTGAAGCCATGGAGGGAGATACATTTGTGAAAGACTCATTCCGTGATGACCAGTCACTCATTCTTAACCTGAAAGATAAGGGTCTTATTGTCATATCAGGCTGTGCCCATGCTGGAATAATCAACTCGGTCAGATATGCACAAAAGATAACCGGCATTGACACCATCTATGCTATTATGGGGGGTTTCCATCTTTCAGGCCCGTATTTCAAAAAGATCGTTCCAGACACCATTTCTGCCCTGCAGGAGATAAAGCCCACATACATCATACCGGTTCACTGTACCGGCTGGGAGGCCCAGGTTTCTATGGCCCAGGCAATGCCTGATGCCTTCGTGCTCAGTACGGTCGGGACAACCTTTCACTTTGGCGGGGAATAAAACATACATCACAGAGAAGAGATGAAACCGGTGCATTGGCGTGATTGCATCCCATGTTTTGATGATGTAACGGAACGATTGAGAACAGGCGAAATAACAGCCGGTTCTGACATACAGGCAGCTCTTCAGGCATGTGCGAAGGGACATGCCCGCTCAGACGAACTGGCACTGGGCGTTCCATCCTCCTCCATCGCATATCTTGAATATCTCTTCCATAAGGCAGGAGGACCATATTCGCCGGATTTTGGATGGATTGCCAAAGTAATTCAGACATTTTTCAAGAGTTGCCCGGATCTGCAACACCTGATCAACCTGAATGCGCCGGATGCCCTGGCGAACATGGTTCTGAATAAGCGGGGGAGGTTAAAATTTCTTATATCCGACCAGGTGGAACTAGGGATTATTCTTGAGTGTTGGAAACAGTTCGAACTCAATCCAGTCAGTTCCAGGGAAGTCCTCGATGCAGTTCTGAATAAACCCACGATCAGGGACCGGATAAAGAATGGTGATCCCCTGCTCATCCTGAGATTACTGGATGTATTTCCTGAATATGCAGATGAGGTAAATCCTCTTCGGCAGGAGCGGGAGGCCCTTATAGAGGCGGCAGGGACCATCACAAAACCGCCATCAGAACGGAGATACCATCACTTACTTAACGCAGCACAAAAGGCAGGGAGGGACATCCATTCTCTGATTGAGGAGGAGGAAAGGAGAATTCTCCCGATGCAGATGAAAAGAAACCGCTATCTGGCATATCTTGTAAAGAACCTTCATGGAAACTGCTGCCAGATCTGTTCTGCCAGGGGTGAAAAGACGACAGGACCGGTTGAAGTTCATCACATTATTCCATTATCTCTGCAGGGGAAAGACCTGGCAGAGAACATGCTTACTCTCTGTGTCCCCCATCATCAGGCGGTCCATGCCGGAACAATTATCGTGCAAAAAGAGGGGGGATCCGTCACAATCCAATCCGGTGACGAAAAACTTGTTCTTCCTCTATATCACATCACAAAGGGATAGGATACAAGGAGAGGACAGAGCGAGTTCAACAATTACCAGGCATCGTCGAGCGATTTTCGGTCATCGGGAGAATGTTCATAATATCTCCGAAGGAAACCCCGGACTTTTTCTGATTCCAAAAGCCCCTTATCCAGTTTATCCACCAGTTGATCAATCCTGGTTATCTGCTCAAGGATTTTTTCTTCATCCGGACTATCCATCTCTTCTGCATAAATCATGAGCAGGGTGAGGGGATTTCTTATCTGGTCATTCAGAATCGCAAACTGTTCTATGTTTTTATCTATCTGGGTGAAGGCTTTCTTTTTCAGCTCTTCCATCATCTTTCGTTCACTGATGTCACGGGCAGACAATAGAATCATCGTCTCATCAGCATATTCATACGAGATCAAGGAGACCTCAACCTTGAGCGCTTTTCCGTTTTTGGTGATAAATTCAGTCTCATATCTAACCGGGACAAGATGCTCCCATCCGGACACTTCAAGCCCTGAATCTATCGTAAACTTCGGATCTATCGCCGACATATATACAGAGTCAATATCCTCCGGTGAATACCCAAGAACAGACAGGACACTCCCGCTGACATCGCGGATTTTACCCGTCTTATCAAGCCAGATCATCATATCATGGCTCTGATCTATGGAGAACCGGGTCTGCCTCAGCGTTCGTTCCTGCTGCCTGAGTTCCTCCTGGTTTTGCATCAGCTGCAGATACTGCTGTTTCAGTTCATACTGCGTCGCGGCGATTTGTTCATATGCAGCGGACAGTTCATCATTTTTATTCTGAAGTTCATCCAGGATCTTTTTCCGCTCATCAAGCTCTTCCATCAGCTGACTGGTCTTTTCTGCGACCGCTTTTCGAAGCGACCGGTTCCAAACGAAAAATCCACCGATAATTATACAGAAAATGGCTATGATCCCTGCAGCTCCTATGAGAATCTGCTGGTTAATCAGAGGGGAGGTAAGCGATGCAGGAATCCAGTTTGACAGGATGGCACTTTTTTGTGAGTCAGGCAGAGATTTCAGACCTTTATTTATAATCGAGACCAGTTCGGGCTGATCACTCCGGACTCCAAAGGCAAGGTTCTGAAAGGTCTTATTCGGAGGTGCTACCTCTCCTGACACCTGCAGGTTTGAAAATCCTGACTTCTCGGTGTGATATGCTGCGGTTGCCAGATCACCGAGGTATGCATCCGCAGAACCAAAAACGACTTTTTCAAGTCCTGAAGGGACATCCGGCACCACAACAGGATAGATATCAGGATATTGTGTCGCAAGGAGGAGATGTGATGTATACCCATCCACAACCGCAACCGATTTTCCAGAGAGATCGGCAAGGGTCAGATCAGATGGAGCGGTATTTTTGGTAATTATCTGAAGAGGGGAAGAGTATATCGGTTCACTGTAGGAGAGATACTCCGATCGTAAATCGGTTATATAAATAGCTCCAAGGATGTCTATCTCACGGATCTTTATTTTCTCAATACAGATGCTCCAGTTCTCGCAAGGTATTACTTCAAGGGTCAGACCGGCCTTGTCTGCAATGAGCCGGAGAAGATCGGCAGATATTCCCTGATATCCACCATCTGCTGTGAGCATTTCAAACGGGGGATAATAAGGGTCAGGACAGATCCTGATAACCGGATGAGAAGATATCCATTCCAGTTCTTCAGGAGTCAGAGAAAGGGAGCCTGCATCGGATGATGGAACATCTGCACCTGCTGCACAGGTTCCAATGCCACTCAGAACAACGAAAAGTAGTAGAATGAAATGAGAACCCGAAAAGTTTGAGAAAAAAAGAAACTTTTTCATTATTCAGTAGTACTACATTTTACCATAGTCCGCAATAAAAGGGCGGTATGGATCAGATGGTAAACTGATCTATCTCCTTTTGCAGAGAGCCAACAACACTGTTGACATGTTCAACGACTTTTCTGATCTGATCAACAGCAGCGGATGTCTCCTGTGACACAGCAGCACTGGACATCGCATTGTCTGCAGTCTCTTTTATTAGGGAGGCTACATGCTCGATATTGCTTGTTATTTCAGATACTGACGCTGCTTCTTCTTCTGATGCTGCAGCAACATCACTCACATCACGGGCGATCTGTTCCAGCATAACTGCAATGTCCCCAAATAAGGTAAGACTCTGACCGACTGCTTCATACCCCTGTTCAACCTGGGAGTGAGCCCGGGTCATAAGATCAGATGCCTGACCAGACTCCTTTTGGAGGTTTCTGATCATATCTTCAATCTTCTCAGCTGAAGCATGGCTCTCCATGGCAAGATCCTTGACTTCATCAGCAACAACAGCAAATCCCCTGCCGGCATCTCCGGCACGTGCAGCTTCGATGGCAGCATTGAGGGCAAGCAGGTTTGTCTCATCTGAAATACTGGTAATAATTGCGATGACATTATTTATCTGGGCCATCTGCTCCTGGATGGAGAGGATTATCCGGTTCAGGTCACCGGTTGCATTTCGTATTCCTTCCATTCCCTGACTTGCAACAGATGCAAGTTTCTGACCCTGCTTACTGACATCATTCCCTTTTTCAGTGAGCTTTGAGACCGATTCACTCCGGACTGCAACATCCGATACCGCTATAGAGAGATCTTCCATGGCATGGAGAATATGGCTGGTTGCTTCACTTCCCTGATCAGCCCTGACCGAAACCGATTCTGCATGTTCTGCGACAACCGATGAACCCCGTGCAACTTCATCTGCTGATGCCTGTGCCTCTTCAGTGCTTGCGGTCAGTTCAACCATCCGGCTTTGAATATTCTGAATGGTTTTCGTAACCTGAATGCCAATGCTGTTCATCGCGTCCTTGAATGAGACGAAATCGCCGGTTGTCTGAACCGTGGGATCAAACCGTGCTGCAAAGTCATTATCTGCATACTGCCTGGCCAGACGCATCGCCTCATGCAGGGGGCCGATGACCGCATCAAGCGTAGTATTCACTCCCTTGATAATAAGGGCAAACTCCCCGGAAAACGTATCGGCATCTCCCCTGACCGAGAGATCTCCGGATGCCGCCTGTCCTGCCAGATGATTCATGGTAGCCGTGACACCTGATAATGTCTCCTTCATCTGGATCATCGAGTTACCCAGCACATCCTTCTCACTGGCCGCATCAATCCTGAATTTCAGATCACCTGCAGCAATCCGTTCAGCGGACCTGGCATTGCTCTTCAGATTAGTCGTGAGAACCCTGAACGCATCTGCAAGCCTTCCTACTTCGTCATTTTGCTGTATCATCACCTGGGTATTGATATCTCCAAGAGAGAGATCATGGGCGACAGAGGTAATCTCCTCAATCGGTCGGGATATTGACCGGGCAACAAGAAAGAGCAGGAAAAGACCCAGGATAGAGAAGATAATACCGATAATGATGAGGATGATCGTCTGTTCAGTCGCCTTTCTGGTCACCACATCAGACGGAGCGTAGACGACAACACTCCATGGTGTCGGGGCATCACCGACTGCCACGGGGTTTATCGATCCAATAAACCCATTTTCAGAGAAGGTTTTCTTCTCACCTGATGAAACGGCATCAAGGATGAACTCCTGTGGAAGACCGAATGAATCAGCAATTTCAGAGAAGGGTTTTCCAGCAACATCCTGTTCTCCGGAGGCTCCGGCAAGAAGGCCCTCATGACTGAGTACAACCATCTTCCCGGTTCCTGAATACAGGTCAAGAGAATCGGCAATCTTTTCAATATCAGTCAGAGCGATATCAATCGCCACGATTCCGGCAAATTTATTATTCATCATCGCCGGCAGGGATACGGAGGCCATGAGAACCGGTGGATCCTGCATGGTTTCCAGGTATGGTTCTATCAGTTCACCCTTACCGGTCTTTTTCGGAATATCATAGTAGGATCCGGGATCGTTTGTTGTTTCATCATACAATTTTCGTACCAGATTCCCGTCTGCATCCCGGTACCAGTAGATACGAAGCCTGCCGGTCTTGTCATATCCATCCCGGAGTTTATACTGCTCATCAAGCCCGTCAAATACACCAGGTTCCCAGATGGTATATATGCCATTATAGAGCGGGTGATCCTTTAATATTCCCTCGAGTAGGGACATCACATCAGACCTGGCAAAATGAGAGTTCTTCTCCCTGATTCCAACAAGACCTGATGCAGTGCTTGAAGCAGTAAAATATGGCTCTTCAAGTACCTTACCGATATATGCGGCTTCACGTTCTGCAATACTGTTCATCTCATCATGAGCAGCAGCAATCGCCTCTGAATTCAGGGCAAAAGCTGCATACCCAATAATGCATGCTGCAACGAGGAGTAACGCAAACCCACCAAAAAAGAGAATTTTTTGTTTGATTGATCGAAAATCAAACCATGAATTGAATTTCATCAGATGATTCCTATGAGTTTTCAGGCAGACATCTATTATCCAAGACTCTATTTAAATTCTCGGAATGTCAGACGTTTGAAAATCCAAACACTATGCACATGTATATGATGACAGGAAATCACATTCTAGGCCCCCAATCACCCAGGGGATATATTTCAAATCAACAGGAATACCCTCTTTTCAATACACCATGGTATTATAATCTTTTAAACAAACACATACATGGTGACCTTGTATGGAAATAGCAATACATGGATTCTGGACAACAAAGGCAGGAGACGTCGATCCTCAAAAATCAATCACCACTCCGGTGAGCGATTCCCGGTTTTTTTACCAGATCAGACATGATTCAAAACAACGCCAGAAGGTGATTACAAAAATTTTCGTGGATGAACAGGAGATCTCACTGGTGCATGAATGGCTGAGCAATGACGGAAAGGAAACAAATTTCTTTGACATTCCACTCCAATACCGGAAAAAAGGAGAGCACACCCTCAGGTTCCAGATTTTTGCTCCGGTTTCAGAAGCCGCTGATGCAGGGCCTGGAACGAAAATTTTTGACAGTGAGACATTCAAACTGACGTATACCGAATAACCAGAACCACTATGAAATATTTGGGAGAGAAAAAGTCCAAATATTCTCATACCAATCATATCTTATGAAGAACATCGAGATGAAGGTCGAAGGAAATACCCTTACCATCGTTGTTGATATTGGTAAGGATTATGGGGAATCGAAATCCGGAAAGTCTATCACAATCGCTTCAACTGAAGGGAACATATCAATTCCTGATCATGAAGAGATCAAGATCGGACTGAACATTTACCGGAAAAAATAACTCTCCACTTTTTATTGCATACACAACTGTTGCATGAGCAACATTATATGGTACCAGTTCGCATGTATACGAGTGTCTGATTCACCACTCCCATCATCACTTCCACCCGGACCACTGTTGTCCATCATCAACAGGGCACGGGTTATATTTCTTAATGAACGGTTAAAGCCGTTTAAATTATCAGCAGGTCAGTACCCGGTTTTCATGTGTCTGCTCAGGCATCCGGACATCATCCAGGATACCATGGCCCGGTACTTTCACCTGGATAAAGGCACCATTGCACGGACGGTTAAAAAAATGGAGGATGCAGGCTATATTTCAAGGCGTGTAGATCCGGATAACCGCCGTGCATTCCGGCTCTCGCTTACCAGGAAAGGATACCAGATGGCCCCGGAGATCATGGCCATTGATAAGGAATGGGAACAGGCTGTCAGTAGTCAGTTCACAGATGAGGAAAAAGAGCACCTGCATGTGCTGCTCAGGCAGATTGCATCATCAAGCATACAGACAATCAGGACACTCGAGGGAGAGAATTGAAGCCGAATACAGATTCGAATAAGATAAACAATCCAGTGATGGAAAAGGAGGAGACCGCTGGAGTTTCGCTTCTTCTGGGTGAGCCGGAGAAAGCGATTCGGAAATTATCCGGACCACTCATCATCGCCATGATGCTCTATTCAACCTACAACATCGTCAACGCGATATGGGTTGCAGGACTTGGATCAGATGCACTGGCGGCAGTCGGGTTTATTTCCCCCCTCTTTCTGGTGCTTATCGG
>CAYWHV010000087.1:0-8858 GCA_964458045.1 uncultured Methanospirillum sp. | reverse complement strand
GCAGTCAGGAGAAGGATGAGGATCCGTGTCCTGGTTCCATCTCTCCAGCAGATCATTGCTGCGGTTACCATGAGGACCAGAAATGACTGGGCAAGGATGCCGAGAACGTGGGCGTGGACATCACCAAAGAGAAATGAGAACAACGGATATTCGTTGATAGTGTCCTGAATGACCCTGCTGCTATCCCAGAGAAGGGTAAAGGCCCGGGTTCCGGTAAGGGCAAGATAGACAAAATAAGGATTTACCACAAAAAATGCCAGCACCGGGAGTAATCTGACATACTTCAGGGTCAGATGGCCGACCCCGTAGAGATTTATCGCAGAAAGTGCCGCAATGGTCGGGAGAGCAAGATTGAAGAGGATGTTTGAGGGTATCCCGGTTCCCATCGCTGGTGTTGCGATAATCCAGTGACCAAAATAATAATACACATTCAAAAACCCCCCGGCAAACCAGGGGTCAAGAGGGGGAACCAGAGGCGTTCTCAGTATCGATGCAAGAAACCCATGGTCCATGAACTTTTCTGCACCATTGATATCAGGATTGTATGCCCTGACGATGAGCATGGCGAGAAATACACCACAAAAAAGCAGGTAGTACCGCCATTCTGATGGGATGCTCCGGTAATGACCTGTTTTATGAAACACTCCGGAGCAAACAAATGCCATTATGACCGGGAGCAGACCTGCATACGGGGGAAGACCACAAAAGACTGCATACCAGGTAGCAAGAGCGGTCAGGATAAGTCCGGCAGTCCAGGATACGGGAACCGCTACCCGTGGCAGATATTCTTTTATCCAGGGATATAAGGAGAGATGGAATATGAAAAGAAGGAAGAGCCAGGATACCACCGCAACAATCTGTCCGATATCGATCATGGATTATGACTCATCCTTCAGTCTTTTTTTAATGCTTTTAGAGAGTTCCGGGATGACCCAGTCGCCTAAGTACATAATTGAGACAGCCCCTCCGATAAGGGTAATACCATTCTTAATCAGGTGGTCGATAACGGCGATAAGCGTGGATACCGCAGGGGTCGTGCCTGCCAGTTCAAAGATGACCGCAAGGGCAAATTCATAGGTGCCAACTCCGCCGGGTGTGAGGGGAACTGCTTTTACCAGGTTCCCGGCAACCACTGCAAGGAGAACCACTTCAAAGGGGATGTCCTGCCCGAACATGAGGGCCACAAGATAGCAGATGGCCGTATCCAAAAGCCATATACCAATGGATGTTGCCCCGAGAATACACGCAGAACGGGGAGTCAGGGATGCATTCCGCATCTCATTCATCATCTCAAGAACATAGCCGATGTATTTATTTTCAGTCTGAACTTTCCCGGTAAGAATGAGAACCAGAAAGAAGAGTCCTCCGAGTACGAGCGGGAGGATGAGCAACATGAGGACCCATGACGGGGCATTGAGCACAAATACAACCGCACAAAGTCCGAGGACTGCCACAGAGATGATGTCAAAAACCCGTTCAACGACGATGGAGGAGAGTCCCTGGGAGATGGTTGCATCATAATCATGCTTGAGCAGGACTACCCGGATCAGGTCTCCGAGCCGGGCAGGGACGATGAGATTTACCGTCTGGGATATGAAGATACAGGCCGTCGAAAAGACGAGCGAAATGGATACTTGCATCCGTGAGAGGATGGACTGGTACCGCCCTCCCCTGACAAACCATGCACACAGGCAGATAAGACATGCCGGGATAAGATAGAGCGGCCTGACATAGGCGAGTGCATCAGCCAGATCATCCCAGACCCTGATGACCATAACGGCCAGGATACCGGCCGCCAGGAGGACAGAGAAGATGATAGCAAAGAGTTTACGATACATGGAGCTGCCACCAGAGCCGGAGAATTGCTCGTCCCATCTTCCAGATATCGCCTGATTTAACCGTGGTCCCTTTTCCCTCTGTCCAGACAACCGGGATTTCTGCGATGCGAAGCCCTTTGTGCTGGGCACGGACCAGGATCTCGGTATCCCAGAACCAGTGGGTGTCACCGGTCTCATTCAGAAGGTCCCTGAGCACTTCAGTCCGGAATGCCTTAAATCCACACTGGTGGTCGGAGAGGGTGCTTTTGAGAATCAGCCGGACCAGGAAGTTATATCCTCTGCTCTTGATCTCCCTGCCTGTACTTCTGATTATTCTGCTGTCTGGAAGTAACCGTGAACCGGTTGCCAGGTCATATCCTCCGGCAACACGGCCCAGGAGCTCGCCAAGATGGGAGATGTCGGTTGCCATGTCCACATCAAAATAACAGAATATATCTCCATGGGCCTGTGTTGCAGCACGAGACAGGGCTGATCCCCGTCCAAGCCGCTCATCACGGTGCAGGTGGATTACCTCTGAATACTCGCTGGCAAATTGTGCTGCACGTTCAGCCGAGCCATCGGTACTGGCATCCTCTGCAATGATGAGTTCATACTCCGATGCAATGGAGGACAGGGTTTCCAGAACCCGTGGCACAGCCTCCTCCAGTGCATGGACATCATTGTATACCGGAATGACAATCGTTACCGGTATTGAGATTTTCACTCGGTCACTTCCGGGTTATCGTTCATCCTGATGATTTCGTCCGCTGCCCGGAGTCCGGCCCTGACTGACCCTTCAATACTTCGCTCCGGATAATTCTCTTCAGAAAACATGCCGGCGAGTATAAGTCCGGGAACTGAAACCTTTTTCATCTGGTCTTTATATCCGGCAAGATACAGAGGCCCGGCATAGGGATCTGATGTCATTTCTGCCCATAGTATTTCATCACTCCTGACTGAAAATTTTCCGCAGAAATCTTCTATCATCTGCTCCTTCAGGTCAGGTGAGGGGATACCGGTGTAATACGAGGCAAGATAGACGATGTCCTCACCGTACCAGGCTCTCGGGGCAAAGCAGGTATGGCCGATGACCGCTCCGTAGGGGGCATCATCATAGAGGTTTATCCAGTAAATACCCCCGGTTACCGGCCGGGTAAGTCCCATGGTCAGGCATGCAGCTCCCTGGTACGGAACATCCGGAATATCAAGCCCTGTTTTTTTGAGAAGGCCAGGTGCTATGGTTGCAATGACAGCATCGAATGGTTCGTCATTCACATACCAGCCCTGCCCGTCTTTTTGAATACTCGTAACCGGTGTGCTGGTCCTGATTTCTCCTCCATTTCCTGTTATCCTCTCTGAAAGACTTTCCAGAAAGCATGAAAATCCCCGCTCAAGGTATCCAAGTCGCTCTCCTCCAATATTTCTGTCCGAACGGATTGCAACCCTGCTGACAACCCATGCTGCAGAAATTTTCTCTGCATTCTGACCAAACTTGGAATTCAGGAGTGGCCTGAAGAAAGAGCGGTATATTCTCTCTCCAAGCTGCTCTGTAAGGAATTTTTCTGCGCTTACTCTGTCAAGTTTTGTAAGATCAAAGGTTTTGACTTTTTTGGTGAATAATCCAAGCCGGAATTTATCAAATACGCTGAGATGGGGGTATCGAAGGATTTCAAGGGGAGTGGTGAGGGGACAGACCCGTCCGTTCTGGTATGTCCCGGTTGATCCTTTCAGCCAGAGAATCTTATCAGACAGGTTCAATTCTTCTAAAAGGTATAATAATGCCGTATCTCCCGAGAAGAAATGGTGATAATACCGCTCAATGGAATACGTCTCCCGCCGGTATGATGAGAGCAGACCCCCTATCTCTGCTGACTTTTCGTAAATTGTAATTTTATGGTTTGGTGAAAGCCTGTATGCCGAAACGAGCCCGGATATGCCTCCCCCAATAATCGCGATTCGCATATTCTGTGATAATCCCTTAGATATTCCCATCCTGCTCATTGAAGAAGCTTTTTGAGTGTATAAAGAAAAGATGTACCAAATATTTAGAATTCCGATATTTCATACAACTGGTGTACCTTCATGAAAGTGTTTTTTATAGGATTTGGTCAGGCTGGTGGCAAAATTGTTGACCGGTTCATTGAGTTTGATAATAGAACCAATGGCAGCAGTTTTCGTGCTATTGCAATAAATACAGCCAGAACTGATCTGATGGGACTCCAACACCTCAATTTTGAGGATCGTGTCCTGATTGGTCAGACGAGCGTCAAAGGTCATGGCGTGGGGACCGATAATGATACCGGTGCCCAGATTACTTTTGACGAGATTGATATCATTATGAATGCCATTGATCGCAAGGGTATTGGCGAAACAGAAGCATTCATCATTGTATCAGGACTAGGTGGCGGTACAGGTTCAGGTGGTTCACCTGTTCTTGCACGGCACCTGAAGAAGATCTATAAAGAGCCGGTGTATGTCCTGGGTATTCTCCCGGCTCCTGAAGAAGGACGGTTGTATTCCTATAATGCAGCACGAAGTCTTGCAACCCTGGTAAAAGAAGCCGATAATGTTATTCTTTTTGACAACAGCGCCTGGAAAAATGAGGGCGAAAGTATTAAGGGTGCATTTGACCGGTTGAATGATGAAATTGTCCGTAGATTTGGGTTATTGTTCCGTGCAGGTGAGATAGGTCAGCAGGGCATTGGTGAGATGGTCGTCGATTCCAGTGAGATCATCAATACCCTCCGGGGTGGAGGTATCAGTTCGGTCGGATATGCCATCAGTGAAGTGATTGATTCTAGTCCGGCAGAAAAGGACCGGAGTTTCTTTGATAGAATTGTCGGAAGAAAACAGATAGAAGAACGGCGTCCTGAAGATAAATTGATGGGAGAGGATAAGACCTCACGTATTTTATCTTTGGTCAGACGGGCAATGCTTGGACGGCTCACCCTGCCCTGTGAATATACCACAACAAGTAGAGCTCTTGTTCTGGTTGCCGGACCGCCTGATGATCTTGACCGGAAAGGGATTGAAAAATCCAAAAGCTGGGTTGAAGAGAACATCGCCGGTGTAGAGGTAAGGGGCGGAGATTATCCGGCCCAGAGCAGGTATGTTGCAGCTGTCGTTCTTTTGGCATCCATTGCAGATGCTCCGCGGGTGACAAATCTCCTGGAGATTGCAAAGGAGACAAAAGCTACGTCCGAACGAATCGATGAAGAGAATGTTCTGAAACTGGATGAGAGTATTGAACCACTCTTTGAGTGAGGAAGTTATGAAGACTGGATCACTAATCATCTTTTTAAGCATCATTTTTTGTTTCATTGCTGTCCCGGCAATGGCCAGTGTTGAAGTCGGTCATGTGAATGTGAAGCCTTCCGGAGATCTGGAATCAGGCAAATCAAATGTTTCTGCAGATTTGCAGCTGAGCTTTATCTCGATAGGTGGGGAAACCTTCCCCAGTGATGAGAGTATATCCTTAAAGACCGAACTGGACAACCCGGTCTGGACATATTCCATTATCCTCGATGGTGTGGAAAATCCACGGCCACCGGTCAGTAAGAAGCAACTTGACCTCTCCGGATGGGAACTCTCCTATGAGAACGTCGATGAAAGCGTAAAAGTCAGTCTGAAAGGAATGGCACCAAAAGTCGACAGTTCAAGAGAGATTGAACTGGTGTCTGTCAATGTCGCAACTCCGGGAGGAAGGGTCAAGGAAACGGTAAAGAATGTTACGGCATTTGTCACCAATCCAGGGGAACTGACCGGCGACATCTCTTCGGCAAAAGAGGCATACTCGAAACTTGAGAAGGATATAGCCCAGAATAAAGCAGATGGTATTGATGTTTCCAAGGCTGAAGCAAAGGCAAAGGAGGCGATGAGTTCGCTCAATTCTGCAGCCGGTGCAAGTTATTCAAATGCCCAGATCCACATAAAGAATGCAAATACCTACATCAAGGATGCATATTCGATGCTTGACATGGGTCTGTCCCAGAAAGCCATCAATGATGCAAAGGAAGCAATAGATAAGACTGATGAATGGATCAGTTACTTTAAGACTGAAAAGGAACTCGGCAGTGATCCACGTCTTGCCCCGATCATTACGAAGCGGGAGTTTGCTGCAGAAGATGCAGGAGATGCAAAAGAACTCTTTGATGCAGGTAAATACACAGAAGCCAGGAAAAAAGCTGAAGAGGCATATCAGAAGGCAGAGGAAGTATTCACATCAACCCAGGATTTAAATGCAGAACTTGAAGCTGCACCCAAGGGGATGGAACTTCCTGACCTCTCCGGAATTCTCATCTATGTTGTCGGAATCATTGTTGTTGCAATCGTCGGTTTCGTACTTTTCCGAATCATGAAGAACCGTGGTGGAAAAGGTGGCGGTAAGGGCGGCGGCGGCGGTGGCAGTTTCGGCTCCCGTGACAAACCAAAGAAGAAGTCAACTGCTCATCAGTACGATGAGCTCTTTTAAGTCCCCTTTTTGATTTTCCCTTTTGTAGTGATTCATCCTTACCGGATCATGTGAGGATCATACCTAGGGGATATCACTGGTAGTCATCAGGTCAGGAGAGCGGATGATTTGCACTGATGAAATCCAAAAAAGATTGTGATTATCGTGCATTGAGAAATGTTATGGAATAATCGATTTTGAAAGAAGATTTTTCCATGGCGTGCATTCTCATCGCACTTCATAGTAATAAGCAAATAATCTGAATTATTTCAGGAAGTTTTGCATTATATTTTTAATTCGGGGTGGTTTGATTTACCTTGACAAACACGTCAAGATTAACGGTCCCCATCTTTCCATCCCGAAGGAAATACCACTGCAGAGCACGGTTCTGGTTATCATACCACGAAAACCAGTAACTGAGATGATAGGGTCTCTTCTCATAACCTGGGAGTGATGAATAACTGTCTATATCATGGGTAATGATGATATCCGGTTCCTTTCCTGTCCATATCATCGGATCAACTTTCTTGCCATAAAACAGGATCTTGTCCCACCTGCCACCCCGGTAGTACCAGGGAAGCGGCCAGTAGGAATCAGATGCCACAACCACGGTCTCTGCAGTATCTATGAGGGCCATCACATCCCGCATATCTTCTGAATTCTGGACCTGTACAATAGGCTCGTTGATATCAACCGGGGTAAAGCACACATGCATGGTCATTCCCAGCAGGAATAGAAGAGCGATAAGTCCTGCAAACACTTTTCTCCCTTCTATCCGGTAGGATGCAAGAAGGATGAGCGGTACTAACTGGTGAATCAATAGCCACGGTACTTTCTCTCCAACCCATCCGTAAAACACCAGCGTTGTACCGGTCCAGATGAGGAGAAGGATCATGAAAAATGATGTTTTTTCACCTGGGATATCCTGGATTTCAGGATCGGGATTTAGTAACTGACGAAGCCCTTTGTCTTTCCATCCCCACTGCCAGATGTTGTAGATTGCCAGGATAAGCAGAGGGATTTCATAGAGGAGGAACATCAGGAGATACCAGTATGGCGGACCACAAAGCCTGCACTGGTCATGCATTGATGTCCAGTGTTCGATCGCCTTGAATGGTGCCTCGAAAAACATCTGTGGATGATGGAAGAATGATGTATAGAATAGAAATCCGATACCTGCTGCTATCAGAACTGCCCCGATAAGATCCCGTTTCCATGTATCAGGAAGGGTTATGCGACGGTAATAGAGCAGGGTGATGAAAAACAGTCCAAATATGAGGATAGCAACCGGCATATCCTCTTTCAGACACATGCCACATGCTGCAGCAAATCCTGCCAGGAATGCAAAGCCCGGCTTTTTAAATTCAATATATGCAAGGATTGCAAAGAGCAGCAGAACGGTAAAGAATAACTGGAAGATATCATGACGCAGGAATCGTGAGAAATATACCATATCCGGTGAAAATGCAATAAACAGAGCTGCCCAGACGGCATGATTTTTTGAAAGCCAGCCGGTCCGGTAAATGCCGTATATAAGAATTATTATGGCTGATCCGAACACTGCGGGCAGTAGTCTGACAATAAGATCAGAATCCCCAAAGATCCTGAACATGGCTGCGGAGATGTAATAGAGAAACGGCCCGTGATACATGGGATCATACTGGTATACTCCCTTCGTCAGGAGTTCATAACTGAACCATGCATGGATGGCCTCATCATGATGCAGTAATTTAAGATTCGGCAGAATTACACGAAGAATGAATCCTGCAAGAAAGATGATCCCGAAGATCTTTGCAACAGAACAATGTGTGTATCGTTCTCGTAATACCTGAATATTCATTGTTATTCTGCCTCGGAGGGTATACCGTACAGTTCTATAGAACAGGTATGTTTGTATGAAAAAATGCGTCCAGTAGATATTTACATCTGTTCCCTGTTCGCCCTATAAAAAGGAAAAGAAGGTATCTCCCTATAGGAGGTACTGTGGACGATATTGGGATTATTGCGGCTTATCTGAAAAGCCGCCCATATTTGTCTCAGCTCTCAAGGACAATCTCAATACCGATGTCCTTTGGTACCTGGGTACGCATGAGCTGACGGAGAGCACGTTCGTCAGCATCAAGATCGATGAGACGCTTATGAACCCGCATCTGCCAGCGGTCCCAGGTTGCTGTCCCTTCCCCATCCGAACTTTTTCTGATGGGTACTATAAGTTTTCTGGTAGGAAGGGGAATAGGACCGGCCAGATTGACACCGGTCCGCTCAGCGATCTCCTTAATCTTTTCGCATACTTCTTCAACTTTGTGATAGTCGGTTCCGGTGAGTCGGATTCTGGCCTTTTGCATGATAACAACCTATTTAATCAGCGCATCTGCTTTTTGGCAACTTCGATACACATGCCGGCAGCAATAGTCTGACCCATATCACGGATAGCGAACCGTCCGAGCTGGGGGAATTCCTTTGCACTCTCAAGACAGAGTGGTTTTGTCGGGTGGCACTTGATGATTGCTGCATCTCCGGCCTTCAGGAAGGTCGGATTCTCCTCAAGGGTCTGACCGTTAGGTGGGTCAAGCTTCTTGGTGAGTTGGGTG
>CAYWHV010000086.1:0-8861 GCA_964458045.1 uncultured Methanospirillum sp. | reverse complement strand
TTGTACAATAGAGTTCGGTCAGGTCGACGATCAGGACTGCATCGGTTGCAATACCAGATGCCATTCCCTTGATAGCATCAAACTCTGCACCAGATCTGAGTAATTTGCCTTTTCCCTTGAACTGGTATGCAGCACGGATACCTCCCTGCTTCGATACACCGAATGCTACCCAGGGATTTTTAGAAATTGCAGCCTCGACGACGCCTATCTCACCCTTCTCCATTGCAAAGGAGACCTGGTCTGGTTTTGTAACCCTGGCAAACCGTGATACCGTAACCCATGGAACACCCTCCGGTGTAGCGACGCACAGATGGCATCCCATCAGTTCAATCCATCCTTTCATCCGCTCAGTCAGAACTATTGACATCCTTTTCACCTCACTGGATACGTTCTCCGGTTTTTCCTTTCTCAATCGAATAAATCTCCTCTACATGGAGAACGACAACGCCCCGCTGGGCTGGTTTTGGAAATACGATGTCAGGTGGAACCTCTTTGGGTGGTTCAAGAGTGGCCCAGTCTCCCCACTTATCAAGGATCTCCTTTGCCTTTACTCCGTACCAATCAAAATCCGGTGGGAACCCATATTCGATGTCAACTGCTTTCCCTTTAAAGACCCAGTCTCTTCCGGAATCAAGCGGATGGCAGATAGCAATACTGCACTCCGGGTTCTCCTTCAGGTTCATCTTGGTCTTCAGCAGAAACATATCTGAAATCAGGATCTTGTCATCACCATGGGTTGCCACAAATCTCATTGCTGCGATATTTGGCTTCCCTTCAAGACTGCTCGTTGCCATATGGATAAGGCTTCCACCTTTTCCCGGCACACGCAGAGCATCCTTCATCTCACTGGTAAACGTGACCATATGAAAATCCTCCGTATCTCATGATACTATACATATGAAAAATAATAGTTACCGGTTTTATTCTCACTACTTCACGGGGTATCCGAACGCTGCAGTGCCGGCTTTTCCCAAATCCTCGTGGAGTGCCATCTTTACAAGCTGGGTGATGTAATAGGGTGTCAGGTTCATCTCTTTGCAGGTCATCCGCATAACCGAGACACAGGCCGGGCAGATGAAACAGTACCCTTCAGCCCCGGCATCAATGGCATCCTGTATGTTCATATGCTGAAATTTCATCGCCCGGTCATGCTGGGTATGAAAGATACTGCAGCAGCAGCACAGCCGGTTATCTCCGGTATATTTTCTCTTCTCCTCAACACAGGTAACACCGATGAGTTTCAGGATCTCTTCCAGCCAGTCTTTCCAGATCTCACCTTTCTTTGCGGCATACCGGGTTGTACATCCTCCCTGATAGGCCATCTTCATGTTGAGCGGGGTAATTTTGTCCTTATGATCGAGCAGCCAGTTCCTGATGTACTCGAGGATATGCACCGGTCTGAAGGGGACCTCGATACGTTGCTGGATTGCGACCGTGGTAAGCACGTTATAGCAGGCATCATGGGTGAATACGATCTCTGATACCCCGTACTCTTTCGCAGCATCAGCAAGGTTTTTGACCAGCGTTGGAAGGAATTCATATGGCCTGGACCCGCGTCCGAGATGAGTCTCGGTAAACCCGCAACAGTAATCTCCTCCCCCGATGAGGGTAGTCTCATCAAACATCATGCCGGTCAGGAATTCCTGCTGGGGAACAACCTCATAAATGCCACAGAGTGATATGAGTGCTCCACCAGGTTTTCCAGGTCTTACAATCTTTGGTTTTACCAGCCAGTCTGATGCAGGTTTTGCATTTTTCGGGATACCCAGCACCTGGGTCTGTTCCTGTCGCCATGAGATCAGGTCCCAGGGGTTTGCCCCAAGAGGGCAGTACTCATTACATGCGGCACAGGTAATGCACTCCTTGAGTATCGGGGCCATCTCACCTTTGATAAGGGAACTGATCTGATTTTTAGCCTCTTTTTCATCATACGAGACGTAGGGGCACTTGGTCAGACATTCACCTTTGCACCGGGAAAAATCACACTTGGAAGCATCAAAGCCCATATGTGTGAATTGTTGTCTGGAAAGAAAAGTACTGTTCTTTGGTTCCCGGTCACGTACCCTATCTATTGATATGGGTTGGTGAGAAATTTTCCATGATTTTTATGGACTTCTCTAATGAGCAGAAATCCGGCAATTTATCCCCCTTTATGCAAAACCCCTCTGCGCTGTTCTCTTCAGTGCAGGTGCCACTTCTGCTTCTTTCGGGGGAGGTAATTTCGGACTCAAATCCGGCAGCCAGATCCCTGCTTGGCTGCGACACTCTGAATCAATCTCATATCTCGTCCCTTTTCCCTGAAAAACAATCTGAAGGGCAGTCATCACGGCAACGTATCTCTGAAATCATCCGGAAGGTTCAGGGTGGATATCATCAGACTGCCGTTCTTTTCATCCAAAAAGGTGATGGTAACGTATTTCCCGCCGAGCTGGTAATCTCCCCGTACGGGGATGATCGATCGTGCTGTGTCTGCGCGATTCGTGACTGTTCACGCGAGATAACCGAGAAGGAACGGGCGGATAATCTTGCACAGGAACTGAATCAGAAGACGATATGGTACGAAGCCATCCTTGATGCCATACCGTTCCCCATCTCCGTCACCGACCCTGATATGATCTGGACCTATGTCAACTCAGCCGTTGAAAAGTTCAAAAGGACGACACGGGGAAAACTTGTCGGTAAAAAGTGCGGAAATGTAGCCGGCATTGAAAAACTCCGGCGGGGGGTATCAGAAACCTACTTTGAGGATCACGGTCTGCACTTTAAGATTGATGTTGCTTTTCTTCTCGATAAACAGGGCAACTCAATCGGGCAAGTCGAGGTGGTCCAGAACATATCAAAGATTGTCGAGCTGCAAAAAAGGGCTGAACGAATCGTCAGGGAAAACCCCATTCCGATGATAATAATCGATACCCAGTACCGGGTGGTTCAGTCAAATGATGCATTTCTTGCCCTGAGCGGGTATACAGAAACTGATCTTTCTTCCATCACGTTCAGGAATTTTTCAGAGGTTAGCAAAAGCACGCTTGACACCACCGAGGTCTTCAAAAATCAGAAGAACCGGTCAGGCGAGGCTATTTACCGGTTCCCGTCCGGGGATCGTGAAGTTGCGTTGTTTGCCATTCCGCTCGTTGATGAAGAGGGAAAAACAAGTGATGTCCTCATCTGTCTTGTTGACATGACCAGTGAGCGGAATGCTGACCGGATTCTCCAGAGAAGTATTCAGGATCTGGCCGGGACCCTTGCGACGATTGCCAGGAAAGATCTTACGATTTCTGTCTCATGTGATGATTCTGATCCACTCTGTGAAGTGAAGACCGACCTTGATGAGGCGGTGTCACGTATCAGAAAGACGCTGAGTGAGATCGTAAACCAGGTCAATATCCTTGAATCATCAATGGAAACGATCGGAGATGAGACGATCCAGGTGGCAAAGGGTGCTGAGCAGGTGGCTAGCACTGCAGACAGTACTGCGGTGAAGATGAAAGAGCAGGTCGGTGCAATATCAGAGCTCTTAAAAAGTATCGAAGGTCTTTCTGCTTCTTTTGAAGAGATAGCCAGCACCTCACAGGAGGTTATGAACCTTGCAGACACTGCGGCAGAGTCTGGTCAGTCTGCTCTTGTGCAGGGGAATGAAGCCTCAAAGAAGATGGAGTCAGTCGAACTCATCTCCCGGAAAGCAGTGGATGAGATTGGCGATCTGAATACGAAAATTACGGATATCTCAAAAGTTGTCCGGGTGATTGCTGATATCGCAAACCAGACCAACCTGCTTGCCCTGAATGCTGCAATTGAGGCAGCCCGTGCAGGTGAAGCAGGAAGAGGATTTGCCGTTGTGGCCGGAGAGGTGAAAAATCTTGCCGGAGAGTCCAGACGTGCAACCGAACATATAGAGCAGGTCATCTCCGAGATTATCTCCCAGAGTCAGAAGACATCCGGCCTGATGCAGAATGTGTTTGAGGAGATTGTCACCGGGATTGGAAGTGTCAGGGAGACCGTTGGTGCCCTTGAAGAGATAGTCGGTCATATCGGGAATGCCGCGACCGGTATTGGTGAGATTACCCGTGCCAATGAGAACCAGCTGGTGGAGATTGAACGGATAAGTGGCGGGATGAATGTTATCAGTGGCATCGCACAGGAGAATGAGCATAAGATGTCCGGCCTTGCATCAATAGCGGAAGAGACCAGTGTGTCACTTGAAAAAGTCATGGCAGAGTCATCTGAAGTCAGGGACCGGTCGGTCAGGTTGAAAGAAGATCTTGCTGAATTCAGGCTCTGATATATTTTTACCTTTTCTCCGATGAACATTCATAAATTTTTATTCCTGGCTCTTTTCGGGCTGAAGGGTGTTATCGGCGTCCTCTTTGGTATCCTCATCATTATCACTGGTCTGATAATGAAGACGGGTGAGAGGGTCATCACCTCATAATTTTACAGACCTGTTTCTTTTTTATGGATACGCGGTGACCATCTGGTATGGTACCTGCTCTCCATCTCCCCACAACCCTTGGTCCGTTAAGCCTTGAAAATCCGTTCCTTCTGGCTTCAGGGCCCCCGACAGCGAGTGCGGATCAGATCAGGCATGCATTTTCGCTTGGCTGGGGAGGGGCAGTCATTAAGACCATCACTCCTGACGGGATGGTCATCGAGGATGTATCCCCCCGGTTTGCTGCATGGAAAGATCCGGAATCACGACTGCTTGGATTTGAAAATATCGAACTCCTGAGCAAAAAGTCAGTATCTTACTGGCTGAGTGAGATCCCGAAGATCCGAGAGGAGTTTTCAGACCGGATACTTATTGCGAGTATCATGGCCGGAATGGATCCACAGGAATGGCAGAGCCTTGCAGTGCAGGTCGCAACTGCCGGAGTCCATGCCGTTGAACTGAACTTTTCCTGTCCGCACGGGATGCCGGAACGGGGGCTTGGTGCTGCAATCGGGCAACAGGCAGATCTGGTCAGAACCCTCACCCGCTCTGTGAGGGAGGTCATTTCCATACCGATAATTGTCAAACTCACTCCGAACGTGACTGATATTGTTCCGATTGCACAGGCTGCACAAGAGGGCGGGGCTGATATGATATCGGCGATAAACACGGTTCAGAGCCTGATGGGGGTTGATATCGATACGTTTGAACCGGCCCCCTCGGTTGCCGGGTACTCAACCTATGGAGGATATTCAGGACCTGGTGTCAGACCCATCGGGCTCCGGGTGGTATCCCAGATTGCCAAAAACACCAGCGTTCCAATTCTCGGAATTGGTGGGGTCAGTTCATGGGAGGATGCAGTTCAGTATCTGCTGGTTGGTGCATCAGCGGTTCAGGTCTGTTCTGCGGTTATGTGGCAGGGGGCAGGTATTATCAGGGAGATGGGTGACGGGATGGTTGGATATCTGCAGAAAAAGGGGTATCAAAGTCCTGATGAGATTCGGGGCAGAGCACTTTCCCACCTTACCAGTCATGAACAGCTCTCCCGTACGAGCAGGATGGTTCCAAAAGTCGATCAGGAGACCTGTACCCGGTGTGGCAGATGTGTCCTTTCATGTCGGGACGGAGGGTATCATGCCCTGAGTCTCTCAAAAAATGGGGTTCGTATTAACAGGGACCGGTGCGATGCCTGCAGCCTCTGTTCTCTGGTCTGCCCGACCGGGAGTATAACCCTTATCCCGGATGAATAACTCTGAAAACCAATAGGAAAAATGATGGACTGGCAATTTATCTTTGCTCTCTTCTCAGGAATCATCCTCTTTTTGTACGGGATAGAGCAGTTCTCCGGCGAAATACAGCATGTTGCCGGGAAGAGGTTTCGAAATACCCTGCAACGGTATACCCGGACCCGGATACATGGAACTGTACTGGGCGCCCTGGTTACGGCACTTATACAGTCAAGTACGGCAACGACAGTAATCACGGTTGGCCTCGTGAATGCCGGCACCCTGTCATTCATTGGCTCGTTGGGCATTATTTTTGGAGCAAATATCGGGACTACCATAACCGCCCAGCTGGTTGCATTCAAACTGACCTCCTTTGCCCCGGTCTTTATTGTCATCGGTTTTCTCATCAGTATCGCCGGGGGCCGGTGGAGGGCATTTGGCAAACCGGTTTTCTACTTTGGCCTGGTATTTTTCAGTCTGAACCTGGTTTCGTCAATTCTTGCCCCGTACCAGAATGATCCCATGCTGGTGGGTATCGTTGCCTCACTTGACAATGTCTTTCTTGAGATTCTTGCCGGTTTTATTATCACGTCTATCTTTCAGTCAAGTTCAGTGGCCGTCGGTCTGATTGTTATCATGGCCATGAATGGTCTTATCACCCCGGCTGAAGGAATACCAATTGTCCTCGGAGCAAACCTTGGTACTCCGACTACTGCACTTCTTGTCGCGTCCAGGATGAATACCGCTGCAAAAAGGACTGCTGTTGCCCAGTTCCTCTTTAACCTGGTAGGTGTCCTGATCTTTATACCGGTTATGGGACCATTTTCAACCCTAATCACCGACCTGGGAGGGAGCCCTGCCCAGCAGATTGCAAATGCCCATTTTATCTTTAACGTCATCTGTGCCGTCATCTTCCTCGTTCTCCTCGGGCCATTTGCCGCTCTTGTACAAAAACTGGTGCCAGGCGAATATGGGGAGATTGTATTCCTGCCCGTCCACCTGACAAAACCTCTTCCTTCTGATAAAAATCTCTGTTTTGGTCAGATTCAGGAAGAAGTCGCTCATCTCATTCAGAAAAATGCCCGGATGATGAAGCGGGTATTCCAGATTGAAAAGACTGATAAGCGAGAGAAGAGTGAGATACGGCATCTTCATGAGTACATACACTACCTTACCGGTGAAATTGATGAAGCAATAGCCATCGTTTCAAAAGCGGATCTCACGCAGGAGGATGCCGGGAAGATCGCGGTGCTCATTCGGATCTCTGATCTCAGTCATCAGATGGGTGACCAGATCTGGTACCTGTGTGAGAAAGTCCATAAAGGCCGTAAAATTCCGGATTTGATCTCTGAAGAGTTTGTAAACGGCTTTACCACCATCACCACACCGGTTCTTGAAAACCTGACAATGCTGTCTGAATCATTCCCGTCTCTTCCAAAAACAACTGATGAAACCATGCGGATAAATGACTCCCTTCTCCGGGATCGGGTGAATCATCAATATGGCATTCATATCGGGAAGATGGCTGATTCGGACGATGAATCAGGGACCGTGATGTATGGTATTCTCTCTGCAATTGAACAGATTTCTGTGACGATACGTGAAATACGAAAGACAGTCCTGCTGATAAAAGAGTGGTGACGGGATTATGAGGTTTTAATCCACGATGCGATCCAGTCACCGACACCACTGGTACTGGCTGAGCCGCCCATATCCTTCGTTACCACGTTTTCACGGATAGAGGCTTCAATGCCCTGGAGAACCTTATCTGCTGCTTCTTTTTCACCCAGGTGTTCAAGGAGCATGGAGCCTGCCCAGATGGTTGCGAGTGGATTTGCCACATTCTGACCCTTGTATTTTGGTGCAGATCCATGAATGGGTTCAAACATGCTGGTCCCTGTCGGGTTGATGTTCCCGCCCGGAGCAAGACCAAGTCCTCCCTGTATCATGGCGCCAAGGTCGGTGATGATGTCTCCGAACATGTTCGGTGTCACGACCACATCGAACCACTCCGGGTTTTTGACAAACCACATCGTGATGGCATCAACAAAGGTGAACTCGTGGGCTGTCCCCGGGTACTTCTCTGCAGTCTCGAGGAAGACATCCCGCCAGAGGCCGTATACGTCAGACAGGACATTTGCCTTGTCAACCGAGGTGACCTTTTTCTTTCTGTCCTGTGCCAGGTCAAAGGCGTAGGACATGACCCGGCTTGCACCTTCACGGGTTATGATCCCTATCTGGTATGCCAGTTCATCTGAATCGGTCTCGACATCAAGTCCGAATTTAACCGAGTAGATATCCCGTTTCACTTCCAGGGTCTTCTTTTCATGGCCCTTCAGCCGGGACCCTATCCCGACATAGAAGTCCTCGGTGTTCTCCCTGACGACGACAAAGTTGATGTCTTCCGGTTTCTTGTTTGCAAGCGGTGTTTCCACTCCGGCAAGCATCCGGATCGGCCGGAGATTGATATACTGGTCAAAGTAAAACCGGAGATTCAGAAGGATTCCTTTCTCCAGGATACCCGGCTTTACCCGGTCGTCACCGATGGCACCAAAGTAGATGGCCTTGAACTTCTCCAGTTCCTTCAGGTCATCCTCGGTCAGAAGTTCGCCGGTTGCAAGGTACCGGTCTGCTCCGATGTCAAATCCGGCCCATTCGATATCAAACCCGAACTTCTCTCCTGCTGCCTCCAGGACGGTTTTACCTGATTCGATGATCTCAGGTCCGATACCGTCTCCACCGATTACTGCTACTTTATGCACAGATCTTCACTCCGTATTGTTTTTGCGTAGGCAACAAGCCCTCCGGCGTCGATGATACGCCTGAGAAATTCCGGAACCGGTTCAGCGGGCAGTTTCTTACCTGATACGTCAAGATATCCCTCATTCAGATGGGGCACAACCTGATCGGTCTCACTGATCTCTGATGCACGGGGGCAGATGACTGGTAACAGGCCGACATTGATGCTGTTCCGGTAAAATATCCGGGCAAAGGACTCGGCGACCACTATCTGAATCCCGGCACCGGTCAGGGCCAGGGGTGCATGCTCCCGTGATGATCCGCATCCGAAGTTTCTGCCGGCGACAATGATATCCCCTTCTTTTGCCTGCTGTGAGAACTCATCCCTGATACCTTCAAAGGCATGGGTTGCCAGCTCGGCAGGATCATTGATGGTCAGGAACCGTCCGGGGATGATGGCATCAGTGTCG
>CAYWHV010000085.1:0-9003 GCA_964458045.1 uncultured Methanospirillum sp. | reverse complement strand
CTTATCGTCCTGTCTGCGATTGTGTTATGTGTTACCGGTGGTGAGGCACTCTATGCCGACATGGGTCACCTTGGCCGTGAACCAATTGTGAAAGGCTGGTATGTCGTTTTCCCTGCCCTTATGCTGAGTTACCTCGGTCAGGGTGCATTTGTCCTGGAACATGGATCCACGGGAACCGTCCTTTTCTCCATGGTCTCCTCCATAATAGGGCCGTTATATGTTCCCTTTCTGGTCCTCAGCATAGGTGCAACCATTATCGCCTCCCAGGCAATGATCAGCGGGATGTTCTCCATCGTCTATCAGGCCATGACGACCCGGATCATACCCAAGATAAAGATTGATTATACCTCTTCGGCACTCCGGTCACAGATCTACATTGATACGGTTAACTGGCTTTTACTCCTGGCCGTGCTTGTAGTCATGGCAGCATTTCAGTCATCTGAAAACCTGGGTGCAGCATATGGCCTTGCTGTTGCCGGCGATATGTCGATATCGGCTTTTATGCTCCTTCTCATATTTACACTGAAGAGAGATCCCGTAAAAGCCGGGACACTCTGTGTATTGCTTGGAATAAACCTGACATTCTTCATTGCATGTCTGACAAAGCTGCCACACGGAGCGTACTGGTCATTCCTTCTGGCGTTCATTCCCTTTGTCATCATCATGATCTTTATCCAGGGTCAGCAAAAGCTCCGCTCAATATTCCAGCCGATTCCCTACGAGGAGTTCATTGATAAGTATCACCAGTTATACCGGGAATCCTGTAAAATATCCGGGGCTGCCCTGTATTTCACATCAGATGTCAGATCGATATCACCCTATATCGGGCAGATCTTCTTTCAGAATAATATCATTTACAAACAGAATATCATGGTATCCGTCAGGATCAAAGGATACCCGTTTGGGGTAACCTCCGACTACCAGGAAGGACTTGCCGAGGGGTTGTCTGCGTTTATTATTGAGGCCGGGTACATGGAGATTGTTGATATCGAAGCTCTGCTCCGGGAACGGGGAATATTTGAGAAGACGATCTTTTATGGTATCGAGAATATCATCAGCGACCGGATGATCTGGAACCTCTTTGGTCTGATGAAAAAGGCATCGCCACCCTTTGTTCAGTTCTACTCTCTCCCGCCGGAGAAGATCCATGGAGTGGTGACCAGGTTTGTCCTGTAAAACTGTGAAAAAAGGAGTTTCAGTTCAGACTCTTATACCAGATATTCATACTTTCAAATGTTCCACAGATATTTGTATTCTTTATGAGTGTTCCACCAAACTGATATCCAAATCCTGAAAACAACCTGTTTATCTGAAGTGGCCCGGCTCTGCAGATAGTAAATGCCGTTTTTACCAGATTCTCTTTCATATGTGCCTCCATGTGTGATAGTATTCTTTTGGAAATCCCTCTCCCCCGGAATTTTGGATCTACGGCAACATCACTCATTTCGACAGCAGAGGCATGGGTATCAATCTCACAGGAGCCGGCTGCAATGATGGTATCAGATGTTTCTGCAATAAAGAATGGAACCCCGGAGCTCATGATCTTTTTCAGATAATATGGCTCATGGATGGGGAAGGGATATGTCTCAAAGACGTTTCTGTACAGGGAACACATATCAGGAATATCAGAGAGCTCTGCTTTACGGATGAGAAAATCATCGGCAGAATTCTTTTGAATAGATGGGAGATGGTGACTCTGGCATGATGTCAGATTTTTTTGAATGATGTTATATGCATCTTCTTCTGCCCGGTTATGATCGTAAAACCGGGATATAAAAAGAGCGTCTTCTCTCCCCTGGTAATACCCGGGGATAGTCGCTTCAACCCGTGAATCCGGAGTGAGAAAATCTCTCATAAATGATCGTGGAATTTTCAGGATAATCTTTCCATATGCAAATATGAGCTGCAGATAATTGATCCGCTTCGTAATCGCTTCCACATCATCCGGATGGATTTGGATGAGGTATATCCGGTTATTGAAATATCCGTGTTGAATCAGGCTTTTACCTATCGGAACAACAATGTCAGTTTCCATCCGTTCTCCGTGTGATTCGTTCCAGATCTGCTGGCAGGATGGTGATGTCATTCTCATAATCAGATAATAATGCTTCAATACCCTGTGCACGTTTTCCTGCGGTATCCTGATCGATTGAATGCTGCAAAACACATGCTTCACACTGGAGATCACAGGTCACTCCCTGGTACGAATCAGGTTCCTGGTATGTAGTAAACATTCCTTCGTAATTTCGAAGGACTACCTTGTTGGAAGACCATGATACCAGATAATACGGCATAACCGGGATCTTCCCTCCCCCTCCGGGTGCATCAATCACATATGTCGGGACCGCAAGACCGGACGTATGACCAATCAGGCTTTCAATGATCTCAATACCTTTTCCCACCGGGGTTCTGAAATGAGCAAGACCCTCGGCGAGATCACACTGGAACAGGTAATATGGTCTGACACGGTTTTTCACCAGTTCATGAACCAGTTTTTTCATGATCACCGGACAGTCATTCACACCTGCAAGAAGAACAGACTGGTTCCCCAGCGGAATCCCTGCATCGGCAAGTTTCGCAAGAGCAGCACGTGAATCATCCGTAAACTCCTTTGGATGGTTAAAATGAGTATTCAGCCAGAGCGGGTGATATTTTTTGAGGATTGAAACAAGATTATCAGTTATCCGGAACGGAAGAACAACAGGGACCCGGGATCCAATTCTGATGATCTCAACATGAGGTATTTTCCGTAACCTGCTTAATATTCTATCCAGCTGATGGTCTGAGAGCATCAGTGGGTCTCCCCCTGATAACAGAACATCACGGATCTCAGGATGAGATTCAATATATGAAAAGGCCGCATCCAGCTCCTCGTCAAGGGGTGTTGATGATATCTGACCTACTTTTCGCTTTCGTGTGCAATGCCTGCAGTACATGGCACAGGTATTACTAATGAGAAAGAGTATCCTGTCCGGATACCGGTGCGTAATGAGGGGGCAGGGGCTGTCCTCATCTTCTGCCAGGGGATCATGGATATCATAATCCTCAACGATGAGTTCTCCAACAGAAGGTATCGCCTGTTTAAAAATTGGATCATGAAACGGGTCATCTGTGTCAATCAGAGACAGATAATAGGGGGTAATAGACATGGGAAAGATATCACATGTCTTTTGCATATCTTCCCGTTCGGATGCGGACATTTTCAGGTCAAGCATCTGTTCCAGGGTGGATAGATCTGTAATACTATGTCCAACCTGCCATTTCCAGTCTTTCCATCTGGCATTCGACTGTTCTGCAGGTTGTATATCTGATGCCGGTATGGGTTTTACAAATGTCATAATTCATCATGAGGCTCTGAAGAATCTCTTCAGAAATAAAATAATTTTTTTCAACCGATCCTGATGTGCTCCCTTGATACCAAAACCAAAAAAGACTTAGTTAATTGCTGTCCCGCTATAGGCAACAGGATCCTGTTCAAAGAGCCACTCCCGGATTGGTCCGGTTCCCGGAGTAAATGGTTCATAATCATCAAACCATCGTGCCTGTGGATTTGAATGAGAGATCATGAACTTTTCATAATCATCAGGATCGGCAGCCTGGTGGTACCGCATGAAGATATTATGATTATTCATCCCGACAACCTCTATCTTGCCGGTACTGTGTGACATGATAAACCTGGCTCTTTTTGCAAGCCCTGAGCACATTTTAAATGCATTCTGGAGAGTCCGGAATGATTCCTCTACCGGGACCGAATAGATGAGGTTCCCAATGGTCGGACGGCACTGGAAGACATAGTACGGGGAAACTCCAATAAACGAGAGCTTTCTAAAGAGATCTGCCATGACAGCCGGATCATTATTTACTCCGTCAATCACCGGTGTCTGATTCACAATAATTGCACCAGCCTTCTGGAGCATTCCAATTGCCCTGATCGATTCTGGAGAAATCTCATTCGGGTGGTTGAAATGAGCCATGATATAGATCTTCTTCTCCCCGCCTGAAGCTTCTTTGATAAGATCGATAAGATCAGGATCTTCGGTAATTCTGAAGGGATTATATGCCAGCATCTTTGTTCCGATCCTGATAATCCCTACATGGTTAATCTCCCTGATCTCCTGGATAACTTTTCTGAGCCGGGTAGTTGGAAGAATGAGTGAATCTCCACCAGAGAGGAGAACATCGGTTACTTCGGGATGATCCCTGACATAGCCAAGGGCAGGTTCATAATCTCTGACGGTCTGACGCTGGCAGTCCATAAAGAGGCGTTTTCTAAAGCAGAACCTGCAAATCCCACCACATACATCAGATAGAAGCAGAAGGGCGGTCTGGGGATATTTATGCTGGAGTCCATGCTGGACTGTATAGTTCTTTTCCTGAGATGGATCAGGGCTTCCGGATGCATCAAGCTCACCCGGATCAGGGAAGATGATCCGTTTTATCGGGTCATTCGGATTATTCCAGTCTATTAGTGAGAGATAGTGTTTTGAAGCCCGAAACGGAAACCGCTCGGTAACCTGTAACAAGGTCTCCTGTTCGCTTTCTGGCATGGACTGAAAATATGGAATCTGTGTAATATCTGTAATGTATGTTCCTTTCATCATGTTCACCTCCTGGTGGTCGACAATTAAAACCCCGATAACGGAGGGGGAGGAAATCTCCGGGGCAATTGTTGTCCGGGCATCAGGTCAATAAGATAAGTTTTAAGAAAGACCCGGATACGATATAATTAGGGGCTCTCATATTTATAGTTTGTTGGCTTTGATGACTACTAGTACTTATCTTTGAATCGAATGTTCGGAATCTATTTCTGTTCTCCCGAGAAACTATCTTAGTTTAATGGAGTTCTCTCTTGTCTGTCGGAACATATGAGGAACAGGTGCACTCTCTTTTGTGTCAGCACCGGGAAGGGCTGACTATAGAGGAAGTATCCCGGTTATTAGAGGTGACCCGGACCACTGCGGCCCGGTACCTGGAGTCACTGTATCATGCCGGCCGGGCAGAACGGCGGTCACTTGGGCCTGCGAAGATATACCGGGCATCATTCCGTGTTTCAGGTTCTGATATTCTTTCAATTCTGGACGAAGGGGTACTGATCATAAACCCTGATGGGACAGTTCGGGAAGCCAACCCCGCCTTTGGGTCACTGGTCTTTCTCTCTCCATCTGACCTGATCGGCAGGTCTTTGCAGTACTCATCACTATCTGGCGTTTTCACCGAAGATATAATCAAAACACTCCAGACTCCGCCGGAGCAACCGGTTGAAGGTATTCTCCATATTTCAGATAAGCAGACTGACCGGTATCTGCATTACCGGATTTTTGCCATGCAACTCCCTGATGGGGAAACCGGGTCTGCAATGATAGCCCAGGATCGGACCGAGATACTCTCCAGCAAGGAAAAAGCCCAGAGCCTGGTCACCGAGTATGAGCACCAGATATCACAGATCCATTCCGATCTCACAAATCACCTGGAAAAAGCGAAAAATGCCGTTCGTGAGGTATCAAGTCGTGAGCGGGCCATCCGTGACCTGCTCCAGAATGTTCGGGCTATCATCCTGAAGGTTAATACAGCAGGACGGGTCGTATTCTGCAATCACTATGCATCAGAGATTGCCCGCCTGCATGATGGGGAACAGGATCATCCGGCCCTGTTGCAGAGTTTGTTTCCGATAACCGATGAACATGGTGCCCTTATTGCAGAAAAAATCAATACTGTCAGGACTGGAGATACTGATTTTTCAGGGTGGGACTCTCCGCTTATCATAGAAAACCAGGCAACTGATCAGGTGTATTCATGGAACCTTATCCGGCTTCGGAAAGGGAAAAATGGTGCATCCATGATCCTGGCGGGGTTTGACATTACCGACCTGATTCACCGGGAACGACAGGTTGTCAGGTCACAGCAGCGGATGGAATGGATACTCGATCACCTCCCGGACCCCACCTTTGCCATTGATAATACCAAGCAGGTCATTTTGTGGAATAAACAAATGGAGCTCATGACTGGCCTGCAGTCAGAAGAAACAATCGGAAAACCCATCGACCTCTTCGTCCCTGCAATCTATGGATACAGCCGTCCGGTTCTTGCAGATCTGATATTCAACCGGTATGATCCGTCTATAAACGCATTTTTTAAAAATATCGTCCAGGAAGGTGAAGCCCTGATCGCAGAGACGATTGCATACCGGCAGGATGGAACCTCCCGGATCTACTGGGTAAAAGTTACTCCATATTACACAGAGTCTGGAGAACTATCCGGGGCAATCCAGTCCCTTCGGGATATCACTGCATTTCGGGAGGGTGAAGCAAAAATCCGTGACGAAGGAGAGCTTCTCCGTGGTATTGCCGAGCATGTTCTTGATGATATCATGGTCATCAATCGTGCCGGTACCATATTGTATGCAAATTCATCCCTCGGAAGATTAATCGGGACCAGTCCTGAGAGAATCATCGGCTCACACATCAGTGAGGCTCATGAGATCAGGAAGATCTTTCCGACCTGTGATCGGTTCAAGTCGGTGTTCATCACCGGTTTCCCCATTCATGAACTATTTACCATCCAGTATGACGGGGTGGAGATGCTGATGGATGCCATGTTCATCCCGGAGAAGGATCAGGGTGGGCTTATCTCAGCAATTCTTATTGTACTTCGGAATGTTACGTCACTTCGGGATGAGATAAGCAGCCTGCAACTCCGGACTGCAGGGCATATCGGGTCCTGATCCTCTTTTTCAATCTCCTTACTCATATCATCTTCCTATTTCTTTTCTGACTTGTCTTTTTTCCCAGCTCTACCCTCTGTACTGATATTTTTCTTCATGAATATTTTATCTCTTATATATAGCATCATGGCATTTATCTCTCTATATCCGGGCCTTTCCCAACCTGGTATCCGGGGCTGTTTTATGATGGATTACGCCCAAATCTTAAGGCGTGAAGGCACGGATAGAAGAAGACAAAGTCCTGCTGGGGTCAGAGGGATATGCCCTTTATGAGCAGAGCGGATTTGGCAGACCACAAAAGGACGGGCTTCGGCTCTCTCCGGTAGAAGCACTCTATCTCGTGTACCGGGGAAGAATCGAGATCCCCGGATATGATTTTGACACGCTTCTGGTCAGGTTTTCAGAAGACGCCCACATGATCAGATCCTTCCTGGTGTACCGGGATATCAGGGAACGGGGATATGTGGTCCAGACCGGCCCCCATGACTTCAGGGTATTTAAACGGGGAGAAAAACCTGGAAAAGGAGAGTCCCAGTATATGGTCCGGGTGCTCTCCGAACGTGACCTGATTGACTTTTCCGTTGTTCAGGGTGAGGTCAGGACTACCCTCAATATGAGAAAACAGCATGTCCTTGCGGTCGTTGATGACGAATTTGAGATAACCTACTATGAAGTAAAACTCCAAAAACTCCCCGGACTTGAAGTAACTCCTGATCCACAGCCGGCACAGGGCATCCTCTCCAGTATATCGGTCATCATTAGCGCTGGAGCTGACCTTGGGTATGATCAGGCATTTTACGGAAAACGGCTGGATGATTCACGGATAGTTCTTGCAACCGTTGAAGCAGCCTACCTGATGGAACAGGGGCTGGTCACCATACAGCAGGGCGAAGAAATGCTGACACCTGATACATATTGTTCCCGTATCCAGGATTCAGATCCCGAACTTGATAAGAAGATCACCGTGTACCGTCATTTACGGGAACTTCAGTATATCCCAAAGACCGGGTATAAATTCGGCCACCATTTCAGGGTCTATTCTGGAAGAAAAATCCACTCCGAGATGTTGGTTCAGGCGATAGGACGAGGGGAGACACTTCCCATGAATAGTATATCCCGGTCAGTCCGGATGGCTCATAGCGTCAAAAAGAAGATGTTATTTGCCGGTATACATGATGAGGGCATTGTCTTTACTGAATTTGCCAGGATAAAACTCTAAAATCATGGACACTGAAGTTGTTAACCCCTGGGCATCAGACCAGTCTGTCGATATCGAGCGTCTGCATGCCGAGTTTGGAATTGAGCGGATTGAGACCGTTACCGATCTTCTTCCGGAGACTCCCGATTTTATCAGACGGGGGATCGTATTCGGCCACCGCGATTACCACCAGATAGCGAATGCAATCAGGACTAATGAACCCTTTAATGTAATGACCGGGTTTATGCCGTCCGGTCACCCGCATCTCGGGCACCTGATGGTCATGAAGGAAGTGGTCTGGCATGTGCAGCAGGGAGGACGGGGATATATCTGTATTGCTGACCGGGAGGCCCATGCAGTACGAAACCTCTCCTGGGAACAGTGCCGGAAATATGGTGATGAATACCTTTCCTGCCTGTATGCCCTCGGGTACCATGGAGAAACCTATGAGCAGAGTTCAAACCGGGTCGTGCAGGATCTGGCATTTGAAGCATCTGCGAAGGTGAATTTTTCAGAGCTCTCTGCAATTTATGGCTTCACCCCTGATACCGACATCGGTCATGCAATGAGCGTCTTAACCCAGGTTGCAGATATCCTCCATCCCCAGGTGAATGAAGAACCAGCCCCGACCGTTGTACCGGTAGGACTTGACCAGGATCCGCATATCCGGCTTACAAGAGGGGTTGCCCATAAACTTCGGATGTTCACCGTCGAGGATCGGGACACCCATGTCAGTGTGCGGTCAAAAGAGGCCCCGGAAGAGGCAATGGAAGCGGTTCATAAAGCTTTCAAGGGATCCAAGCGGTACGAGGGACATATTGATATTACCGGTGTTCCCCTCGATGTGGTGAAAAAGACCGTTCGGGCAATAGAGCGAACCAATGGAGGGTATGGTTTTGTCACTCCGTCCGCAACCTTTCACCGGTTCATGCCCGGTCTGACCGGTGGGAAGATGTCGTCCAGTATCCCGGAGAGTATTATTGGATTTTACGAGGATGACAAGAAGGTCACCAAGAAGATCATGTCAGCCCTGACCGGTGGCCGGATGACGCTCCAGGAACAGAAAGAGCTGGGTGGGGAGGCA
>CAYWHV010000084.1:0-9105 GCA_964458045.1 uncultured Methanospirillum sp. | reverse complement strand
TCCCGGCTGCGGCGCGACTGTGTCAGCCAGTCCTGAACATCACCTTCATATTCAATATAGAGTTCATCAAAGACATCTTCAGTCCGGCCATGTATGGTCTCCAGATGGATCATGACGATGTTGGCATTATGATCTGCAAACGTGCCGGCTATATCTTTCAGGACACCTTTCTGATTTCGTGCATAAATACAAACTGCTTTCAGATTTTCTTCTGACACACGTGTAAATCCTCCATGCGTTGTCTGGATGAAAAGTCCTAGGAAAGATGAGAGCTAAAGAAAGATACAACTTTCCTCTGATACCTGTCCGGAAGAGAGATTTTATGTAGGATTTGGTGAAGCAGTTGCATTCATATAAACCATATAATAAAGCCTAAATACCATATATCACCTTAAAATGATTTCTTTCGATTCAAAATTCCATCCAGGAGGAAGTCTTTAAATAATTATATAAAATGCATAAAATTCTCAAAATTTTTGCAAATCGTTAGAAATAGGCGAAATTCATATCGCCATATTTATACAGGTGGAGGATTCATCCTTCATAATGAGACAAACTCTCCTGATAGCAGGCCTTTTGCTGTGCGGCTGCTTCGGATTATCCCTCGTATGTGCAGAGTCTGCTGAGTATCCTGACCTTGTCGGAACCTGGACCGGGATCTCCTCCGGCTATAATGCGGAAGATGATATGTTTTACAATGAGACTTTAGACATGATGTATACCATGACCATTGCTGAACAGCAGGGACGGGTACTGAAGGGAACCATGGAGGTATCAGAAGAGTTTTACCAGGGCACTTTCACGTTTTCTGGCATTATCGACCAGGACATGACCTCTATCTACCTTGCAGAGAAGGGAACCGGCATGGATATAGTAAAGATTATTTCTCCGACCGAGATCGACTTTATCGGCCTTGATCTGGAAACCGGATCGTCGATGGCTGTACAATTCATCAAGGAAGAATAAAATCACCCTTTTTTTAGAGTTACTCATACTTCCTAAGCGATCTCTTACGGGATTTTTTTCTGGTTTGATGAGAACCAGACTATTCTAGAACAGGGTAATCAGCCACATACCTTTTCTTATCTGAATGCCAAAGATAGGGGTTCAGATAGCCGTTTTCAATATTCGTGATATCCGTGCAGCCATCAATACCCAAAACCGCATCACTGTCTCTCTGGCAGATCATTCCCCTGTATATCGGATCAGTCCTGGGATCAGGAATTTTACTCCTCCCTGGCCTTACTGCAGATTCAGCAGGCCCTGCATCTATTCTGGCATGGATATTGATGAGTATTCTTGCAATTCCCATGGCGCTGAGTATGGGATTTCTCTCGGTCAGGTTCCCCCATGCCGGAGGGGTCTCGTATTTTGTGACCAGGGCATGGAATGCAGATATCGGTATGCTTGTCGGCTGGTTCTTTTTACTCTCAGCCATCATGGCCGTTCCCATCATCGCACTCACCGGTGCCGGATATGCAGCAACAGCGTTTGGTCTGGGAGAGACAGGCAGACTGATTATCACCGGAATTATCATTTTCATCGCTGTCGGAACGAATTTTTTCGGAATGCGACTGACCGGAGGGGTCCAGATGACCGTCGTTGCAGCGACCATAGCCATCCTCATTGGTGCCGTTGTGGGAAGTATTCATGCCATCGAGCCTGCAAACTTCGTTCCATTCATGCCGCAAGGATGGCCGAGTGTTGGTCATGCTGCTACGCTTATCTTCTGGTGTTTTCTTGGGTGGGAAGCAATATCACATGTCACCGAAGAGTTTGAAGACCCGGGCAGGGACGTAGTCAGGGGCACTATCATCGCCTCGGTGATCATCAGCATTCTCTACCTGGCAACTGCATGTGCCGTCATAGGAACGGGAAGCTATGGACCGGGGATATCTGAAGTCTCCCTGATTCATCTGATACAACTCTCTTTTGGGACATCGGGAGTCATTATTGCCGGGATCATCACCTTGTTTATTACGACCGCTCCGGCCATTGCATACACTGGTGCTGCAGGACGGCTTGCCTATGCCATTTCAAAGGCCGGATATGCACCCCGCCAGTTTTCATTCCTTCATTCAGTACACCAGACCCCTGTCGGCGGGCTTGTATTCCTCTTCTGCTGTTTTTTCCTGATACTCGGCATCTATATCAGCGGGATAATTACTCTTGATGTGCTTATTCAGATACCAAATGCAACCTTTATCCTTACCTATTTTGCAGGATGTGCAGCAGGTCTTGTGCTCATGAAAGACAGTCGGGCCGGGATGGTGGTAAGCGGAGTCTCCCTTGTTCTAACCGGTATTATCTTCTGCTTTACCGGGTGGGCGATGATCTGGCCGGTCATTTTGATTGGAATCTGGATCTGTTATCTGTATTTCAAAAAATCCTCCTGATGGAACAGTAGCTGAACAATAATAGCCTTTCTGAAGTATTCAAGGAAAATGCAAAGATAAAAATACCATTATGAGAAATTTGAATGATATATTTTTCATACTTAAATATAAGGAGATCCCGATGAGACTGCCTTACATACCTCATTTATGTTGTTGCACCATTGAGTCTTATTTTAGATGATAGATACCTATCACAGAAAATTTTTATGAGAAATTACGAACAGGTATACCAGTTCAGAGTTGATCTCCTCGAGATCAAACCAGCAATCTGGCGTAGAATACAGGTTCCTGAAACCTATAATTTTCAGGAATTTCATGTAGCAATATCAGACGCTATGGGATGGTATGATTGTCACCTCCATGAATTTGTATTTAAATCAGGATTGAATCAGAAAATTATCATAGGAATACCAGATGAAGATGAACTTTGGTATCCTGTTCTTGATGAGAATAAAGTACTATTATCACGGGTTTTTCAAAAACCAAAAGACAAGTGTAGATATATTTATGACTTTGGGGATTACTGGATTCATTCAATAGTACTAGAGAAGATTTTACACCGTGAAGTACGAATACAATACCCAAGGTGCATCAAAGGGAAACAGAGATGCCCTCCGGAAGATGTCGGCTCAGTAAGCGGATATGAGGAGCTTTTAAGGATTATGAAAAACCCTGAAGATCAGGAGTATCAAAGGATGATGAGTTGGTGTGGGGGGCCTTTTGATCCAGATGAATTTGACTGCTCTCAGGTAAAATTCAGAGATCCCTCACATCCGGAATTGCCCCCAAAATAACAATATATCCCCAAAAATTTTTCCTAATTTTGATCCAAAAAAAGTTGACTATTACAATATATTGACATCGATTCGGAACATCGAGAGATCTTACTTACCATGATTATTCTCCATTGCCTGTACACTCCGGAAAAACCAGAAGCCCTGATATTATTCGGTGAAGATTATTCACAAAAACGTCCTTTGCCGGGAGTGAAAAAACAAGGGAAGACTCCTTACCCTCATATATATGCCGTAACCGGGGAAGAAATTCAGAAAATATTAGCACCCTGTTCAGACGTGCATATTCCAGCAAGTAAGACCTATACTCTCAAACTTCCTGGAATAACACTCCCTTTCAAATCTTTTGATCACCAGAAGTGTGAAATCAGCTATAATCAGCATCCTGAATCATTTCGGTTTTACGAAGTTCCATGTTCTCTTGCCCAGACTTCGCTCCTGGTGGATATTCTCAGTAAAGAAGAACAGATTAATTCCTTTGTTATGAGCGGTTCTCTTCGATACTGGATGGCAGTCACTCTATTGGCATGTGAATTAGTCTCAAGAGGCAGATATCTTCCTGCAACAGGCCCGAATCCTTCCGGTGGGACAAGAGCCACCTGGAAGGCAGTGCCTGCATCTGATGATAAAGAAAGAATTGAGATTCTCTTAAAATCAATGCCGGAGATTCAGAGCCATTTTATTGAAAATGGTTTAGAAAATCCCGTACAAATGAGTCAGGAAAGCGTCCTGAATTCATTCATTAATTCAATCATTAAACAAATTATAAGCAGAGCCCATGCCCTCCGAGAACATTCAGACCATTTATCTGAAGAAACACTTTTTAATTCACTTCAGGAGTGTATCTGTCTGAAAACATTACAGGGTACCCTTCAAAAAGATATGCCTGGAAAAAATGCACGGCTAAAAACTCAATGGGGAATCCAATTTAGTGCATGGGCAGAACTCCCTGATCAAAGTATCCCGGATGACCCCGTATATTATATATGTCTTCGTCTCGATGGTCCCATTGAGGGGATATATTATCTTGTCCCCTATATTCGACCAATAGACAATCCAGATACACTCATGAATGATACTGAAATTCAAAACCCTCATGTGATTGAAAATATCTCTTTTCCCAACAGCCTGGATCCACTGGGTGACATGAAAAAAGCTCTTACTGAAGTATGCAGCACTCTCTCAAAGCCCGCATCACCAGTCTCTTCCCTATTTGGAGTGGGACTTCCTATACCAGAATCAGATATGCTGAAATTTTTATCTGAAGAAATACCAAGAATTGGAAAATTACGATATGAACTAATTCTCCCTGAATGGTGGACTGGGCCACGAATCATTCCAAAGATACAGATGATAATCAGCCGTGGTGAAGGATGCAATACTTCCGTTGGACTTGATTCCCTGCTCTCTTTTAATTACCGCATTATTATTGATGATATTTCCCTTACTGAACAGGAATTTTCTAAATATGCACATCAGACAGCAGGAGTAATACACGTTGATGGACGTATACTGGCGTATGATCGGGATATTCTTCAGTCACTCCTACAAACAGCTAAAATAGCTCATAAACATGGCCTTACTGTTCGCAGTTATATCAGACTCCTTGATAAAGATAAGGAAAACATTGTTATCACTCCTGGGGATGACTGGACAACTAAGATCCAACAATTTATCAAGGAAGGTGTAAAACCCGAAATAATACCGGATATACCGGGTTTATCAGGAACACTTCGTCCGTACCAGTTAAAAGGGTATTCGTTTCTTATCGGCTCGCGTAATATTGGGTTTTCAGTATGTCTTGCAGATGATATGGGCCTTGGAAAGACTATTCAGGCAATAGCATATTTATTGTCATCCCTTCAAGAGAATCAGGAAGAACCAGCCCTTATCGTTTGTCCTACTTCAATTATCGGAAACTGGGAACGTGAACTGGCTAAGTTTGCTCCAGGACTTGTAGTACGAGCTCATCATGGACCATCGCGTGATAAAGGAGTTACATTTCTGGCATCACGAAAAAATGCAGACATATTTATTACGACCTATGCACTTGTTCATCGCGACAATGCTTTTTTGAGTCAGATAACCTGGTCATCTCTCATTCTGGACGAAGCCCATCATGTAAAAAACCCAGGCAGTGCACAGTTTCAGGCTATGAAACTGATACGTTCGATTCATCGGGTTGCATTAACAGGAACACCAGTAGGGAATAGTCTGGTAGAACTTTGGGCAATTATGGATCTTTTATTTCCGGGACTTCTTCATTCTCTATCCTCTTTTCAAAAAACTTATATTGCTCCAATACAGCAGGACAACAATCAGGAAAAAAAGACTGAACTTACAAGACTTATTCGTCCGTTTCTATTAAGAAGGCTAAAAACAGATCCCGGTGTAATTTCTGATCTGCCATCAAAGATAGAAATCCGTGAATATTATACCCTGACGTCAGACCAAATTCTGGCATACCAGACTGTAATTGATGATCTGTCCGGAAATCTTCAGGATATTGACGGATTTGAAAGAAGGGGAGCAATTCTTGCTGCTCTTATCAGATTAAAACAGATTTGTAATCATCCGGCCCTTCCTTATAGAGGTGATATAACGAATATCCACCTATCAGGAAAGATCATCAGGCTCATAGAGATGCTTGAAGAGATCAGAGAAGAAGGGGATGCAGCAGTTCTTTTTACCCAGTATGCCACCTTTGCAGAAGGTCTTGTAAATATTATCAGTAATGCTTTTTCAGAAGAAGTGCTTCTCCTTACCGGGAAGACTCCACGACTGAAACGTGAAGAGAATATTATGCGATTTTCAGATCCTGAGGGTCCACGTTTTTTTGTGATATCACTTCGCGCAGGAGGAACCGGTCTCAATCTGATGCGGGCAGTTCATGTCTTTCACATTGATCGGTGGTGGAATCCGGCAGTCGAAAATCAGGCTACAGACAGGGCTTTTCGAATTGGACAAACAAGAAATGTTCAAGTCCATCTGATGATTGGATCTGGAACTCTTGAAGAGAAGATAGATAATATGCTTGCAGAGAAACAGTCTCTTGCCCAGCAGATTATACCCACGGGGGAGGATTGGCTGGCTGATATGAACAATGGCGAGTTAATTGAGGTTCTGAAGTTACATGCCAACATTGTTGAGGATGAATTCTAATGTCAGGTCAATCAGGTTGTGAATCTTGTTCTATGAGCAGGCAGACATTTCTGGGTGAGGGATGGTGGATTTCAGAGTTTTTTAAAAGTTTAGAGGGATATTGTGATCCTGGAATCAGGAGAAAGGGCTATGAACTTGCAAACAAGGGTATGATTGCTATTACTGGAATATCTGAGGGTCTTGTCAGGGCAAAGGTTCAGGATAACGGGATAGCAGACACAAGTTTACAGTTCAGAACCTTTAATAATGATGAATGGGACAGGATTCATGGTATCCTTCGTAATAATCCCTCTTCCTATGAATTATTACGTACCGGAGAATATCCGAGACAACTGGAATCTCTATTAAAAGAAGCGGGTGTCTCAATTATTCCTCAACCCGGAGATATCACAGGGGAGTGCAGTTGTACGAGTTCATCAGAACCGTGCCATCATAGTGCAGGATTGTTCTATGAACTGATCAGGATGATTCACGAAGATACTTCTCTTCTTTTCACCCTTCGAGGGAAAAAAATTCTCGAGGTTGAACATGAATCTTCGGAGAAAATCGAAATATCGAAAACTTATGACGTGAAAGATTGGTCTAAACCGGAATTTTTACGATCCGACAAGAAAGGATTTTATGAACCCGGACCTGAACTTGCTTTATTAACCTATCATTTCCCAAAAAAGCCAGGAAGGGAGAAAAATGTTATTCGTTTATGCGGGCCTTCGCCGTTTATTCTTGAGGATAGAAATCTTGCTGACTGGATTGAAGAAATATATCCATTAGCAGCGCAGAATGTCAGAAATATTCTCCGGTTAGAAAATAATGGTTATTAAAAAGGTTGGGCAGATTACCCGAAACTCAGACAAACCTCCTGATCTGATAATATCCGTATAATAATGACCTACATAAGCGGATGATCTAGAACCTTCACGAATGTATAAATATGTTCATTGATAAACTAAAGTATACATGAACACGAAGATCCTTCTCGACGAAAATGAGATACCAAAAAAATGGTATAACATTCAGGCAGATCTGAAAACCCCTCTTGATCCGCCAATGCATCCCCAGACGAAAAAACCGGTTGGACCTGCCGATCTCGAGCCGATTTTTCCAAAGGAACTTATAAAGCAGGAGATGTGCCAGGACCGGTACATTGACATTCCAGCGGAGGTTCGTGACATCTATACGCTCTGGAGACCATCCCCGCTCTTTCGGGCGCACCGTCTTGAAAAAATCCTGAAAACTCCGGCCAAAATCTACTATAAGTATGAAGGAGTAAGCCCGCCAGGATCCCATAAGCCCAACACCGCCATAGCCCAGGCATATTACAATATGAAAGAAGGGATTGAACGAATCGCGACAGAGACCGGTGCAGGTCAGTGGGGATCATCCCTGGCATTTGCTACCCAGCTCTTCGATATGGAATGCAAAGTCTACATGGTCAGGGGCAGTTATGATCAGAAACCATACCGGAAGATGATGATGCAGACCTGGGGAGCAACCTGTGTTCCGTCACCGTCACCGGATACCAACTCAGGACGGACTATCCTTGCAAAGGATCCGGATACTCCGGGCAGCCTTGGTATTGCCATATCAGAAGCGGTTGAGGACGCTGCAACCCATGACAATACGAACTACTCACTTGGCAGTGTCCTCAATCACGTATGTCTGCATCAGACCATCATCGGGCAGGAAGCACAAAAACAACTTGACATGGTGGATGAGAAGGCAGATATCGTCATTGCATCAGCCGGTGGCGGGTCTAATCTTGCCGGACTCTGTTTCCCATTTGTGAAGGATAAGATTGACGGGAAGAATCCGGATCTTGAAGTCATCGCAGTAGAACCGACAGCATGTCCCTCTCTGACCAGGGGAATGTATGCATATGATTTCGGTGATGTTGCAGGCCTGACACCGCTTCTGAAGATGTTTACCCTTGGCCATGACTTTATTCCTCCCTCCATTCACGCCGGTGGGCTCAGATACCATGGAATGGCACCGCTGGTTTCCAGACTTCATGCAGACGGGTTGGTAGATTCAACCTCTGTGTACCAGAATGAGGTATTTGATGCAGCGGTTCTGTTCTCCCGTGCGGAAGGTATCATCCCTGCACCGGAATCTGCTCATGCCATCAGGGTTGCAATTGACAAGGCACTTGAATGTAAAAAGACCGGCGAGGCTAAGACCATCCTCTTTAACAACAGTGGACATGGTCACTTTGATCTCTCCAGCTATGAAGGATACTTTGCAGGATCCCTCGTTGATTATGAATACCCGGCAGAACTGATTGCAGAATCCCTGAAAAACCTCCCCGTAATGTCATGATAAAAATCGGGTTTGTCGTCAATCCCTATGCCGGGATGGGGGGAGCGGTAGGCCTGAAAGGAACAGACGGACGTGTTCAGGAGGCAATTGACAGGGGTGCAGTCAGGGAATCTCCTGCAAAAGCCATCCGGTTCTTATCCGGTATAACCCGGAAAGACCTCCACTTTTTTACTGCAGGCGGGGAGATGGGAGAGGATGAACTGGTAGCTGCCAAACTTCCCCATACCTGCCTGTATCACCCAGATAGGTCTCGTTCTCATTCTGACCAGGAGACTCCCATCACCACAACAGCCGGTGACACCAGTGCAGCATGCATGGAATTCATCAAAAATAACTGCGACATTATCATCTTTTGCGGCGGAGACGGGACCGCACGGGATGTGTAACTCTCAATGGTACGGGTAACCGTAATAGGAGTATGATTCCCGTAGGAACTG
>CAYWHV010000083.1:0-9123 GCA_964458045.1 uncultured Methanospirillum sp. | reverse complement strand
TCTGGTCATGCATCTCACGCTCTGCCTTTTTACGTTCGCTAATATCACGGAAGGTGGCCTGGATTCTGGGGCCTTCTGGAAGGGTGAGCAGGGTAAGGGTGAGCTCGACATCAAAGGAGGTGCCATCAAACCGATTCAGGATACACTCCAGATCCTGAGCGATGCCCTGTTTTGCTGCGGTAAATGCCTTGCTAAAAAAGATCTTCGATGATGAGCCATCTGCCTGGTTTTCAGGGGCGAGTGAGTAGATTGATGTTCCCAGTATTGATTGTGAATCCGGTACCCTGAAGATCTTCGGGGTTGTTGTATTGCATTCAATAAGGGTTTCGTTATCAAAGAGAGTAATGGCATCGTAGGAGGAGTCGATCATTGCCCTGAATTTAATCGCTTCAGTTCGTTGCAGTTCCTCTATCTCCCGTCGTTTTTGACGGTTATTTGCCTCCTTAATCTCCCGCTCGATGACCGGGAGGAGGGGTGAGAGATTGCCTTTGAACACATAATCATGTGCTCCGCGTTTCATCAGGGTGACTGCAGTATCTTCACCAATCTCTCCTGAAACGACAATAAATGGATAATCCAGATTCCTCTTCCGGTACTCCTCGATAACATCCACACCCGTAAATCCGGGCAGACCATAATCACAGAGAAGAACATCCCATTCATTCGAGTCCAGAGAAGACCGGACATCTTCCATTGTATCAACCCGTTTGAGGGTAGGATCATATCCTCCCTTTTTCAGTTCATGAAGAATAAGGAAGGCATGATCCTCATTGTCCTCAACAAATAGTACCTTAATTGGATTTCCAGCCATATTCCATCCCTTTTGAGATAGCCCCTGCCATCATTCGGATAATATTCCTTTCTCTGTAGAGATGAAAAGTGTTCCTTCTTGAGTTTTTAAAAAAGATCACTCTGATGCCGTAAGCGTCAGATGCCATACCTGAATTATTGTGTTATTCTGCGCGTATTGTCTGTACTCATCAAAAAGGCCTGATTTTTATTCATATAATCCACTCCTATAATTTATGTTCTATATATTCAGAAAAATCCTGATTTATGATATCCTTTTATATTTTCTATTTTAATTCAATTTAGGGCTATTTTAACTGTCCTTTTACAAGAATATCATCTCTGATAAGATGATACGAATTATGCAATGACATGGCTGTATTTTTTGAAAACTTGAACGAAGATTTATATATTGGTCTAAAAAGAATGAACTATTGTCAGGGAACTTGTGTGAACATATCAGGCATGAGATATCCGGGGGGTTTGGTTCAGCACACACAGGCAGGTGTTATTCTCCTGCATTTACACATTCCCTGATTAATTCTTACCAGCACTCATTTCTCATTATTCCCAAAAGTTCAAACCCATGAAGAATAGATCAATCTTCAGGTATGGTTGTAGATATTTTAGAATTTGACTTAGGGGGAGAATTATACGCCATGGATATAGGCATTGCACGTGAAATCGTGGAGATGCTACCAATAACACCAATACCCCGTGCTCCTTCTCATGTCACCGGACTTTTAAACCTCCGGGGCGAGATAACCACCATAATAAACCTGCATTATCTTCTGGGTATTTCACCGGCGAAGGAGCGGGAAGAGCAGAAGATTATGGTACTCATTCCGGATGCCTTTGAAAATACCAGTGTCGGTGTAATCGTCGATGAGGTTCACAGTGTTCTGACTATTGATGAGAATGCTGTTGATACGAATATTAAGGGAGTTGATGAGCAACTGACCGATTATATCCAGGGTATTATCAAACTCGGGGAAGATGAAGGACTCAAAACTGAAAGTTCTTCAGAGGGACATGAGTCAGAAAAAAGACTTATAATCTGGGTTGACGTGAAAAAAATTTTGTTAGGGACGAAAGAAACATCGTCATCCCTTCTTGAGTAATTTTTCAGATAGGTGTTTGGTATGGGGGTACTTACATACCCATGCCCATGTCGCCCATTCCACCCATACCGCCCATGCCTCCCATTCCGCCTGGTGGCATGTCCGATGCTGCTGATTTTGCTGAAGCGATGATATCATCGATCCGCAGGATCATAACAGCGGCTTCTGCTGCACTTGCGATTGCCTGGGTCTTTACCCGGAGTGGCTCGACAACGCCTTCTTTGTACATGTCAGCCGGCTTTGCTTCGAACACATTGAGACCGACAGTCTTCTGACCCTTCTCATGTGCTGCACGAAGTTCGACAAGCATGTCAATCGGGTCAAGTCCGGCGTTCTCTGCAAGCGTGCGTGGGATGATCTCAAGGGCTGCTGCAAATGCTTCAATGGCGAGCTGTGCACGGCCACCAACACTTGCTGCATACTCGCGAAGACGTAATGAAAGTTCAGTCTCCGGAGCACCGCCACCAGCGACACACTTCTTGTCTTCAAGAACGACGCCGACGACACGGATTGCATCTTCGAAGGCACGGTCAAGTTCAGCAACAACATGCTCAGTTCCACCACGGACAATGATTGAGACTGCCTTGGGGTTCTTGCATTCCTCGACAAAGATCATCTCTTCGCCGGAGATTTTGCGTTCCTCAACTAAGCCTGCATATCCAAGTTCAGATCCCTGGATTGCATCAATGCTGGAGATGATGGATGCACCGGTTGCACGGTTGAGTTTCTCCATGTCAGACTTCTTGACACGGCGGACTGCAAGGATACCTGCTTTTGCAAGGTAGTGCTGTGCAATGTCATCAATACCCTTCTGACAGAAGAGAACCTTTGCGCCACTCTTGACGATCTTGTCGGTGATGGCCTTGATCATCCGCTCTTCTTCGTCAAGGAATGCCTGGAGCTGGTCAGGGCTGGTAATATTGATCTCGGCATCAACCTCAGTCTTCTTGAACTCGACTGCAGCGTTGAGGAGCATGATTTTTCCCTTGGTGACCTTCTCTGGCATGCCGGGGTGGACACGTTCCTTGTCAATGACCATTCCGATGATGATCTCTGAATCTTCGATTGAACCACCGACTTTCTTCTCAATCTTGATATTTTCAGTGTCAACCGTTCCATCAGTCTCGGCAACCATGGTGACTGCCTGAACAACAAGGTCACAGAGTTTCTCTTTTGCTGACTCTGCGCCCTTTCCGGTCATGGCGGTCTCGGCTATTTTCCTGAGAATCTTTGTATCCTTTGGCTTTACATCAATTGCAAAGCTTTTCAGGAGTTCCTGTGCCTTCTCAGCTGCCATCCGGTATCCATGAGCGATAACCGTTGGGTGAACATCCTGCTCGAGGAGTTCTTCTGAGCGTTTCAGGAGTTCTCCTGCGATAACTACTGCAGTGGTGGTTCCGTCACCGACCTCATCGTCCTGGGTCTTTGCAACTTCCACCATCATCTTTGCAGCAGGGTGCTCTATGTCCATTTCTTTGAGAATGGTCACACCATCGTTGGTAATTACTACATCGCCTATTGTATCCACCAGCATCTTGTCCATGCCCTTTGGTCCGAGTGTTGTCCGGACTGCATTGGCAACGGCCTTTGCTGCGGCGATGTTCATGCCCTGTGCATCGCGCCCGCGAGTACGGGAACTTCCTTCTTTAAGGATAAGAATTGGCTGTCCTCCAAGTTGTGTAGCCATAAAATATCACCACGTTGTAGGATAAGGTTGTTTAGTGGTTCTATATAATAATATCAGTTTAAGATCAGATTGATGAGGTCGTCAGGCTCATCAAGGGAAAGAAGAGAATCCTCACTAATCATCAGGGTACGGCCTATTCTGCGCTGTCTGTTATCATCCGTCATCACACACATGGCATGTGTCCGCGTCACCTGGGAAATGTTGCCAATGATCCCGGCACGTCGTGAGACTTTTTGTGCTGATCCATACCCGGTGAGGATTGTATGCGAATCATAACTGACAAGAGCCTGAAATGGTGCATGGTGCATGGGCTGGACATGCATTCCCATCTCTTCTATTGCAGCCTGAATCGGTATCTCTTCCGGAATTTCAGGTATCCCCGGGTTTTTGAACTGGGATTTTGACTGAATGAGATCGATTGGTTCGACAACTCCTGAATCAAACGTCTCTTCGATACGGAGCGCAATCTCAATCGTTGTTCCCATTCCTGCCTCGTATTTTGCGACCGTCCGTCTGGACACGCCAAGAATCTGACCCAGGTCTCCAAGGGAGAGGCTTTTTGTCTCACGAAGTTCACGCAGCCGCTCCCCGCTGATATTGACATAGAGACCTCCGGGAGATGCATAAATGAGCGGGGGTGAGTCTTCAACGAAATAATCATGCAGGGTCGGGTAGTTTATCGCAAATATTCCATACCTGACATACACTGCGCCACGTTCAAGTTCGGCATCACGGGCCCGTTCACCGACAATAAGAGGTGTCCCACACAGATTTCGTGCGATTCTGTCAAGATCCCGTGCATTCTCTTCGCTAATGCTATCGATATGGGAGATGACCTTCAGGACAACGATCCGTTCACCGTTTCCGGCAATGATGTCAAAACTCTTCGGTCTCATTGCGAAAACTTCGGATACTTCATATCCTGCCATGATCATCACACTGATGACATTACGGAGCAGACGATCCTGGGACATGTACCGTAGAAGGTACTTGTATAATTCCTGTACATAAGGGATTTGGTGCGCAGGGTGAAATTTTGCAGATAATCGGGGTGCTGTCTGATTTGAGTGAGTATATGGATGAAAACCTGGCATGACAAACACTCGTTTTTTTATCGGACTTGATGACACTGATGCTCCGGATGGCATGTGCACCACATGGCTCGGCACACTGCTTGCCAATATTCTTGAAAAATCAGGAATGAAGGTAATTTCTTCCAGACTGGTCAGGCTCAACCCGACCATCCCCTATAAAACACGGGGAAATGCATCGATCTCCCTGTACGTCAGAGGCGATCCTGAGTATGCGTTCAGCCTCGCATGTAGCCTTGTGGAAAAGTTCGCTGCGCTCTCATGTGAGAATACCCATCCCGGCATCGTGGTAAGTCTTCAAAAGCCCCCGTCTGATTTTTACTGGAAAGCCGTTCAGGGGCATTGCCGGATTGATGAAGCAAGAGAGTTTCTTCTCATACATGCCCTGCGATTTCAGGGATATAAACTGGGGAGAGGTCTTATTGGTGCGACTGCTGCAGTGTGCAGTGATTTTCCCGATTATACCTGGGAGTATCTGGCATACCGGCATGCCAGCCGGCTGTATGTTCTCCGGGAAATAGATGCAGAAAGTCTCCGGTTATCAGAGGAACTGACAAGTCCTCACACCTGGGATACCTGGGATTCTGATCTGAAAGGGCCGGTCTGTGTGCCTCATACACCGGATCCGGTGTTATTTGGTATCAGGGGGGATTCCCCATTTTCTGTTGCCCATGCAGTATCCATGGTCCGGTCAGAATCAATGGATTTGGCACGTATCTGGATGACAAACCAGGGAACTGATGCACACCTGGTCTTCTATGAGGGCGGCCCCCTGACTGAAGGGTTATCATATCTGATCAGAGGGACGGTGCAGGATACACCAAAAACAGGAAAAGGGGGCCATGTCTCGTTCTCTCTTCACCGGGAGGGGGAGCATATCTCCTGTATGGCGTTTGAACCGACGAAGAAATTCAGGGATACTGTCCGGTCGATACGGCCTGGTGATGAGATCCTGGTAACCGGGAGTTACCTGAAAAATACTCTGAACCTTGAGAAGATGTACGTATTCTCTGCAGAACCCTTTGTTTCCTGCCAGGCACCGGTCTGTCCGGCCTGCGAGAAGCGGATGACCAGTGCAGGGTCAGGAAAGGGATATAAATGCCGTCGGTGCGGGTATCGCACATATGAGCCCGAACAGGTCATTGAAGAAAGGACCATCTCGCCTGGCTGGTATGAGGTTCCCCCCGGAGCACGACGTCATCTCTCACGACCCCTGGCTCGGGGCCCGGTAGATCCTGATCCTTCCTATCTCCCCTCATCGCGGAAACTGACAAGCTGATTTTCACCTGGTGATGAAGGGGCATTCACCCGTTCGCACGTCAGGTACTTGGGAGCTGACCGCCCATGAGTATAGTATGGAATGTGATGTGCCGGTACGACAGGTCCATCTAAAGCCTGGGATGACGGTAAAAAACCTCATCAGTGCCATGGAGCAGGCTGGAGCATATAATGGAGGCGCCCTTTCACGGGCGGTGCGGATAACCGGTACGATGTATCAGGATCCACGGGTCACCCGCTTTTTTGGGCTTGCCGGTGCGATGGTTCCCGCAGGAATGGGTGGCATTGTCTCTGACCTGATGGAGGCGGGATACATAGATGTCCTTGTATCGACCGGTGCCAACCTGACTCATGATGTAATAGAAGCAATCGGGTGTCATCATTTCAGGGGAACGGAGAAGTGCAATGATATCGAGCTGCGGCATGATGAGATCAACCGGATATATGACGTCTATCTTCCGAATGATTCATTTATCAAATTTGAAGAGTTCATGCAGGATGTCCTCTCAAAAATTCCTGACGGGACCGTCATCTCCATCTCTGATCTCCTCGCCCATATCGGCTCTCACCTGGATTCTGGTATCCTTGCGACTGCGGCAAGGAAGAAGATCCCGGTGTTCTGTCCTGCTGTTCAGGACTCGATGATTGGTCTGCAGTTCTGGCTGTACCGGCAGACCCACAAGATTGTTGTCGATGCATTTGGTGACATGGACCGACTCATGGACCGGTGTTTTTCAGCAGATATCGCCGGTGCATTCTTTGTTGGTGGCGGTGTTCCGAAAAATTATATCCTGCAGAGTATGTTGATGACACCGAAAGGGTTTACCTATGCGGTGCAACTGACCGGAGACCGGCCTGACCTTGGAGGTCTTTCTGGTGCGACCCTTGATGAAGCCAGATCCTGGGGAAAGGTTGACGAGGATGCACAGACGGTCACGGTGTACGGGGATGCAACGATCACCTTCCCGCTGATCATGTCCGCAGTTTTGGAGTGATACATGACCGATGTTATACTTGCCCTGGATGTAGGCACCCGTGATGCAGCGGTGTCGATTGCACAGCAGACTGCGCCACATCTGGATGCGATAAAGATAGGTTACCCCCTTGTCCTGGCCGCTGGTCTTGGGATTGCTGATGAATTATCAGCAGAGGGACTTCCCCTTATTGCAGATTTCAAGGTGGCGGATATTCCCAATACCAGCCGGCTCATTGCAGAAGAAGTCTTTTCTCATGGATTTTCAGGGATCATCTGTCATGGATTTGTTGGCAGGGATTCAGTGCTCGCCTGTGTGGAAACGGCTCATAATCACGGTGGCGAATGCTTTGTTGTCACGGAGATGAGCCACCCGGGTGCAGTAGACTTTTTCCATGGGGGCATTGCCGAGCGGATCGCTTCCCTCGTCTGTGAAACCGCGTCGGACGGGATAATTGCACCTGCCACACGACCTGAACGGACACAGATGCTGCGCACTCTCATCGGGACAAAAAAGATTCTTTCACCCGGTGTTGGTGCCCAGGGTGGCGATCCGTCGGCAATTGCAGGAATTGTTGATGGAATAATTGTTGGAAGGGCAATTTACGAGTCTGCAGATCCAGCCGGTGCGGCGCAGCAATACGCACAGTTCAGAAGTCCCTCCCGGATCTAACTCCCCCTCTCTCCACGATACATTAAGGAAAGGAAAGGTAAATACTGAGTATGAACTGGACGATGGAACAACGGGCCCTTTCAGAGAAGTACTCCTGCAAGGAGGAGATCCCTGAGAGTGAACGGAAATATAAATGTCATACCTGCCACCTGATTGTTGACGAAAGTCCGTGTCCTGTTTGCGGTGATGTGAACCCGGAGATCATGTGCCCCCTTGACACGTGTGACTGTTCACATGAGATTGCTGCAACAATAGAATACTGCCCGCTCTGTGGCGAACCGGTCTGTCCTGAATGCGGGTGCCATGATGTTGTGCAGATAAGCAGGGTCACCGGATACCTGCAGGATGTTTCCGGCTGGAATGCAGGCAAACAACAGGAATTAAAAGATCGTCAGCGTTATAGCGTGACATGAGGTATTTCCTCAGATCATCTTCCCTAGTTGTGAGAGGGAAGTTCCGGGTCTGCAGCTCCGGACCTGATGGTGGCATTCGGGATTGTACAACGCTTATTAATCACCAGGTTCCCCACGACTTTTCTCATGATCCGGAGAAAGAATTAGAATTTCTTTCCTCTTCTCTTGGTCTTTCATATGCTGACACTGCAGGTCTTCTGACCGCTGTCGATATGAACACCCTTTGTATTCTATCCTGGGATATGCTGACGGTCTTTGTTACGGCAGGGATAACCCATCCTGATCCCGTGAAGCCGTCAGATTCGTCCCCGGAGCATGCTCATGGGACGATTAACATACTTGTTCTGACGCAGCATCTTCGTGACCAGGCACTGGTCGATGCAGTCATTACCGCAACCGAGGCAAAAACCCTGGCACTTCGTGATGCCGGACATGATTTTGCAGGGACGGTTACTGATGCGGTTATCATCGCGTCGGAAGGCACGGGTACCATCAGGTACGCGGGAAGTGCAACAGAGATCGGTCAGCGGATTCATGAGGCGGTGTACACCGGGGTGACCCAGGCTCTGCTCCGCCAGTCTGACACCAAAAAGAAAAAACCCTCCTTTTTTATTCGTTCAGGAATAGGCGGCCCTCACTGGGCATTATGGGAGAAAGAACATTGCCCGTATTATCCCTGCCATTATCAGGGGCAGCGGTGTGATTTCTGCTACTGTCCGCTCTACCCGTGCGGAGATACAACCCTGGGTGACTGGATTCTAAAGCCCGGACGAGCTCCGGTATGGGCATGCACCCGCTGTTTATTAAATCATCACCCCCGGGTAACCAGGCATCTTCTGAGAAACCCTGAAGCTTCTTTACTGGAATTAAAGTCTCTATACTCCAAACAATCCTGAATTCTTTTTTATTTTTCGGTGTGTTCACTTTCACCCCGCGAGTGTCTTCTTTAAATACCCTTGTTGTTGACCTTTCTTATGGAGATGAAATGGAACTCAAAGAAATAGCAGACAGGATCTCCGAAAAATTTGCAGCAGCTGGTCATCCAATTGACCGGGCAAAACTTGAGGAAAAGATCAACCGGTTTGTAGAAGAATTTTC
>CAYWHV010000082.1:0-9126 GCA_964458045.1 uncultured Methanospirillum sp. | reverse complement strand
GTAACAGAAAGCCATTCATCCGATGATGTCCCTGTGTCAGATATTTCTCCATCCTGGATTACTTTCCGATAATCAATCTTCCAGTCAGCTTCGATATCCGGATATTCAATATCACTTTCGGGTAATAGTACACCATTTTTGGTTATTGAACGATCAATGACATAGGTACCATCAGTATCACCTGGTATTATAAGAGCACTCTGAATAGAATCATTTCCATTCTGAGTCCCAAACATATATGCCCCGTTTCGTGTAGTTGCATATAGTTTCCCATCATCTCCAATCGTACCTGCAATCGGCATATCAATAATGGAACCATCCTCATCCTGTATCTGTTCAGCCCCGATCCAGATTCTGTCCTGCTGTTCTTCGATAGTGAGCAGACCGGAAGTAGTGACCGAATTTTTCCGATAGTGAGTGAGGTTCCATGGTCCCACCACATCCGTAACTTGTTCGGAAGGAGAGATGATCGTTCCATCTTTCAATAAATGAAAGGAGAGGATCATCGGACCACGTTCAGGAAGCAGAGTGTAGATATATAATTCATGATCTGAAACGGTCTCTCCAAATGAAATACCATTTCCCTCATTATCTATCTCAAAGGTGAGTCCGTCTGGTGAGAATACTCCAGAGAATACTTCAGTCATATTCTGGCTGAATTCTGGATCATAAAACGACTGAACTCCAACAAATGCCTGTCCATCCTGGTCGGTAAATTGATATGATACAGGATAAACGGTTTCATTTTCAAATCCTTCAGTTGGGGTATATTTTTGGAAGTCAACCACTGTCCAGGGGCCCATCAAATTCGGAATTTCAACCGCAAGTACTGATGTCATCCCACAAATCAGGAGAAAAATTAGAATGCTCGCTATTCTCCATAGATAAATTCGTTTGTTTCCCATGTTCTGAATAGATCCTATGCTTCAGATGTGATGAAAGTATTGGAAAAATTATGAAAAACCCCGGTCAAGGGTTATCTGACTCTCTTCATTCAGACCAGTAACATAGACCGATTTCCCATGTCCCTGAAACCGATCGATCACCCGGGCGATTGCCATAACTGCAGACTGATCCCAGATATGGGAATGAGAGAAATCAATCTCTATCTTGTTCGGACCCTCATCATATCTGAAAAGGTCAATGAAGTGATTCATCGTTCCAAAGAACAACTGACCTTTTATGGTATAGATTTGCACTCCATCCTCTCTGATTCTGCTGGTCGTTGATATCGAGGATATCCGCCACCCGAAGATAAGAGCACTCAGCACAACACCGGTGATTACTCCCTTCGCAAGATCATGAGTATAGACAACAACCGCCATTGTGAGTATCATCACGAATGCATCACTCAAAGGCACCTTATGGATCTCCCTGATGGAATGCCATTCAAATGTACTGATTGCAACCATGATCATAACACCAATGAGAGCTGCCATTGGTATCATAGCCAGAATATCACCAAATCCGATGATGAGCACAAGAAGGAACAATCCGGCAACAAGCGTTGAAAGCCGGCCGGTTCCTCCAGATTTGATGTTGATAACCGACTGACCTATCATGGCACATCCCGCCATACCTCCAAAACATCCGGCGATACAGTTTGCAATTCCCTGACCCTTCACTTCCCGGTTTTTATTTCCTCGTGTCCCGGTCATCTCATCTACAATGGAAGCGGTAAGAAGTGACTCTAAAAGACCTACGACAGCCAGAGTTGCTGAGTATGGAAGAATGATGAGCAATGTCTCTATGGTTAATGGAATATCTGGCAGATGAAATGGGGGAAGCGTACTGGTAATTGTTCCAAGATCTCCAACTGACAAGACTTCCAGATGGAAGATGAATACAAGAGTAGTCATTACGATAATCGCCACAAGAGAAGATGGCACAGCTTTTGTCATCCTGGGAAGGAGAAAAACGATTGCCAGTGTAGCGATTACCATGGCATACATAAGGATAGGGGCCTGTATCAGAAAAGAAATCTGCGAAAGGAATATAAGAATTGCAAGTGAGTTTACAAATCCTAATACCACCGAATATGGAACGAATGTAATAAACCGGTCCACTTTTAAGAACCCAAGGGCCAGTTGGATACATCCGGTGAGAATGGTTGCAGCAAACATGTATTCTATACCATAATCTTTGACAAGGACCACAAAGACAAGAGCCATAGCCCCGGTAGCTGCCGATATCATCCCCGGTCTGCCACCGGCAAAGGCAATCACTAATGCAATACAAAATGAGGCATACAATCCGACCATCGGATCGACACCGGCGATAATGGAGAAGGCAATGGATTCCGGGATGAGTGCCAGGGCGACCGTAATCCCTGCAAGAGTGTCACCTCTAACATTGGAAAACCATTCTGATTTTATAGAATGAAGATTCAAGAATACCACCTGAAAAATATTCAGTATTCAACTTTTTTCTGAACAATGCGAATAAAGACCGGGTTTTTTTGCAGCTACATATGAAATGAAAAATGAAAACTGTAAAAAAATCACCCTGATTACATTACGATATTTCTTTACCTTCTCATTAGAAAAGAATACCTGAATATCGTGAAATATATTCCCGATTTATGCTCCCAATGATCATACCATTCATAAAAGAGAATCCGAGAAATTCTCTCATATTTGAGGTTTTTTTATGTTTCAGAAAATAATACTGGCAACTGATGGATCTGAGAATGCCCACCGGGCAGCTCTTGCAGCCATTGATCTCGCAAAGGGACTTTCGCTGACATCACTCATTATTACTCATATTGCAATACAACCACCTGAACAGTCCAGGATGGTAAAGGCCGGGTTTGATGTCCATGCCCTTCTTGAGGAAGATGCAAAAAAATCCCTGAAGAGGACAATTGATGCATTAGATCAGGCAAACATCACATATGAATTGAAAGCATCAATTGGAGATCCCTCATCCGAAGTGATAGAGATTGCAAAGAAAGAGCATGTTGACCTGATTATTCTTGGCAGCCGTGGTCTTGGTGCAATTAAAGGTGTTCTTATGGGAAGTGTAAGTCAGAAGATAATTCAGGCTGCACCCTGTCCGGTCATGATAGTAAAATAACTGGTAATACTATTGCAAAAAATACCCGGTTATCCGGATGATTGCAAATGCTGCTTCATACGTGAATGGAGGATACAACCCGGTATCATTTGGATCGACATGTCCGGGAAATTGTTAGGAAATAATTCATGGGTACCATGGCCTCGCTTGTTCAGATGCCGATATGGTAGAAGAAATACTTGAAGCATATGCAGTCATAACGGCCATTGACCCGATCCCTCTCTGGTTCCATCGATTGAACTGATTCACCCTTCAAAGAAGATCAATATTACTCAGAAAGAAGCCTTATGGGGTTCTTTCCATGGCTGAGGGAACAGTAAAGACAATGGAGAAATCAGACCTGACTCCTTATAATGTCATGGATCTCGTTTTGGTAAAATCACTTTCTGGACAAGAAGAGACCATCCGGGGAATGTATAAACAAACCCTTACCGGAATATTTGAGAAACTATCTTCTTAATTTTTATTTTGAACGAAAATTTGAGGAGATTATGAAAGACATCCCTAAAAGGACACACGTTTATAAATTTTTAAGATCGATAAACTTCTACAAATGAAACAAATAAAAAATAGGGCATATAATCTAATTTTCATATTCACCGTGATCATTACATTTCTGATTCCTGCATGTTCGGGAGCAATATTTCTGAAAGATGGAACGGAAATCTCACGAGATGAGGTGAGTTGTCTCACATTCAATGATCCCATTGAAATGACTGATTCGCCGTTTCCGATTCGATTTTTCTATATCTCTGGTTGTGGAAGCTGTAAGGATGCAATGGAATTTCTTCATTCATACGAACGAAAAAACCCATCTTCCCGGATTGAATATAGGAATCTTGTATCTAATGGAGAGAACCGGCAGTTATTTACTGAATATAAGAATCAGTTTAACTATTCTGAAATCTCCTATCCAGCGGTTTACATTGGAAGTATTGGGATAACCGGGAGCAGTGATATTATTCATATGACTGATCAGGTGGTAATGAGGTATCAGAACCGATAAATAACGTGGGATCAACTATTGACAGTTTCCCCCTGATAGATCCGGATAATTCATCACAAAATCCTTTCTTATCCCCGGGCTTATACCAGAGTTGTATCAGATTTTCTACTTGAAACCTGGGTTTCATTCGAATATCCAATCATAACCGAGGATGAAGCCAGTCCGAACCGGGAAACGAGGTCTGCATTCTCTGGGAGCTCAACATTCACATGTCTGAAGATGATTTTCCCATCATCAATTTCCTGTATGAATGATATATTCATAGTCTCTTCTGCCATTTCTCCAATTACCCGGCAGGTGTAACATTGTTGGTTTGCATGGAAATGGTATACTTGGAACGTCTGGAAGAGGGATCGATGTTGATGTACTGTTTTTTTGAACAGAGAGACTTTCAAGAGTAAATATCTGGGTACGCCCACATCCGCCGGAGAGGTTCATAATGAACGGTAATTACTGCGAGAAGCTAAAATGGTATCAGGATATCTTTTTTTGGAGTTTTCATGGACATTGGTACAAAAAGGAGAATATTACACCTGATAAAAGGTTCACCGTAGTTTTTCCCTGACAACAGATGTCAGAAGGTCAATCTCGTCAAATCGCGGATCTTCCATACCCTTTTTTACAATCCCGCATTCGGTGGCGATAATATGAATATCCGGATCATATCCATGTTCTTTGAGTTTTTTCCTCCCACAGCAGTCAGAGCATCCATCAATGACAACTATTCTCTTCGAATGGATGAGAATATCACCTAATTTTTCTGGATTACTTCGTGCAGCAAAAGAACATTCAATAAGACCCGGACATCTCCGGTGAAGTGTTTCACTTACTTTTGTCGTAAGTTTGCCGGTATTCGAAATGCCCGAACAGGTGACCAACACTGTTTCAGAATCGGAGTGCATAAAAAATTAATTAGGAGCAGTTTCCGCCGCAGCCACAGCCACCCGAAGAAACCTTCTTTTCAGTTCCTGATTCCTGAATCTTTCCTTCTCCTTTCCAGGTTACAGAAACAATGGACTCTACCTGATCGGTGGTAAAAGATCGGTCAGTGGATTTTTTCTCAATACCAAGATCGGTCACAACCAGGTGCTGGTGAACCGGGACTTTTGCCTGCTCCAGGATCTTTCGTGCACAATCCATACCACATCCGTCAATGGCGACGACTTCATTTACATTCCGTGCACGTTCAGCCAATGACTCTGATCCTGATGCAAGCAATGCAGTGCATACAAAACTGCCATACCCCTCGTCAGATAACTGAATTGCAGCCTGATTTGATATCTGACCGGTATTTGCCTGTCCGGAGCAGGGAAATATCAATCGGTTCTTTTCATTACTTCCACAGGTACACGGGGGTTGCTCTGCCATTATGCATTCTCCTTGATAATCTCCATAATCTCATTGACAGTTGGAACCCGACCAGCAACTACTTCTTCGCCGTCCAGGAACAGAGACGGAGTCATCATCACGCCTCTGCTCACAATCTCTTCCAATGCTTCAACTTTCACGACTTCTGCCTGTATGCCGGATTTATTTACTGCGTCGGTCACATTATCATACATTCGTTTACATTTTGTGCAGCCGGTTCCAAAAACTTCGAGTTTCATATTTCACCTTTATTTGAAATACTTTTGTTGTATAAGAATATCATCTTTTGTTTAGAGCAAGGGACATCCTGTCAAAGCATGGAATTGAAGATGTGAGACGAATCCATCAACCTTCAGGATTTGTTGTACCCTACAATTATCGCTTTTCCGTAACATCTCCTCAGCCCCTTTGGAGATGTTATTGTAATCTTTCACCTTCTTCAGAAGAGTCTCTTTGATCTGTCGCTCGGAAGTAAGGTCTATATCCTTTACCTCAGCGATGATCTCATGTAGCATAGTGAGCCCGATTGGGATCCCGTTTACCGGGATCATGTTTACCCTTCGGAGTGTATCAGCCAGACAGCAAAGTGTATCGAAAGCCATTGTAATTAAAGGCCACTGTTTCCGAATACAAATCCGGCACATGTCGAGAAAACAACGACTAGCACGGCATACACGCTGGTCTTCTTTGCTCCCATAACCCGGGTGAGAACCATGAGACTTGGCAGACTGATTGTGGGTCCGGTCAGGAGGAGAGAGAGAGCTGGTCCTTTTGCCATATTCCCGGAAAGGTAACCAAGAGTTGTCCCGATAACCGGTACTTCAAGCAGGGTTGGCATATAGAGGATTGCACCGATAATAGCAGCAATAAAGTTCGAAAGGAGTGAATTATCACCAATGTATGGCTGAAAGATCTCTGGAGGGATAAAGTAGGAAAGCACCCCAAGAGCAAAGGTTCCAATTACCAGAATGGGGAAGATCTTCTTGGTCAGATCCCATATCTCATAACCCCACTCGGTCACTTCATCACGACTAAAGTAGTAAATGAGTAGGAATGCAACCGCCATTGAGAGGAAGTAGACAATCAGGAGCCGGATGAAGATATCAAGTTGTGAAGTTCCAATCAGCAGAATAGCAATCAGGAATATGAAGAATGCCAACACAACCCATTTTGGTCGGTCTTCTCCACCAGAAGAGACCCGGATATTTTTTTTCGCATTTGCACGGACTTCATTATCATGCTCTTTAAAGATCAGTGCCATGATAAGGCCGATGACAATTGATAGAAGAATTGCAGAGACAGCACGGGCAATCCCGATATCAAGACCAAGGACTTTCGCCGAGTAGACTATAGCAAGAATATTAATTGCCGGACCGGCATAGAGGAACGTGATTGCCGGACCAATACCACTTCCCTTTTTGAGAATTCCGGCAAACATCGGCAGAATAGTACAGCTGCAGACCGCGAGAACGGTTCCGGATACCGATGCAATCCCATAACTCACCGACTTCTTTGCATCAGGACTGAAGTATTTTAAAATCGCATCTTTCTTTACAAATGCTGCAATTCCTCCGGCGATAAAGAAAGCCGGAATAAGGCATGTAACGACGTGTTCCGTAAGGTATGCAACGAGGATTGTCCATCCCAGGAGTAATGCTCCGGTGAGTATTTCTATCATTTGTATCACTGATTATCCATAATTTTTTATTCAGGTAATTCTTTTGGAAGGCCACAAAAACAGGGGACAGCATACATCCAGCAGGTACATTCTTCGCAGGATATGCATCATCAAAAGCATGATGACAGCACAGATAATAACTATCCCAATAATGAAATACTGGGAAAGTAGAAGGAATGGTATCATAAATGGCCTGTTTTGTTCATCTCGAATGATATCTGATAGTCATCAAAGTGATTCAATAATAATTGAATTAGTTTCTTAAAGTATTTAAAAATAAGTATCTCAAAAAAAATTGAATCTCCTACTTAAATTAAAAATAATAGGTTGAAATATTATAATTTCAAGAATTTTAGCAGATCAGAAAATAATCCGGGTCCTGTTTGCATACTCAGCTGGAGTTCCAAAATCTCTCCCAGGTGTTTACTGATATCCTGAGTACCTTCAAGGGTGATATTTCCAACCATCATGGAAGGTACTGACAAGTGACTCCGGTGATACGTAGCTTTATAGTGGTCAAAAATTGTCCGGTTTTCCGGGCTGTTATAGAGATCATAATCCAAAAAAATCATCTCCGGGTGTTCAGGAATGAACTCATTGAGAAAATCCCATGTCATATGACATCCTCCGCAATGAGTATTCCAGAAAAAGATTACTGTGCCAGAGGAGAGTTCTCCTCCTATCAGTGATGGGTCTGACTGGATTAATTCAGATAACGAAAATGTACTAATTTCACTCCCGTTTATCGAATAGATAGCTCCTGATACCGGTGATGTTGCGATAACCACAATAAAAAGCACCAGAACAGAAGATACTGTTCCAATACTAACTGATGTATCTGTTCTCATAATCTTAATTCATATTGCCTGAAAGTCTCTTATCTATGAGTTCTTTCAGATAGACTTCATATTCGTCAGGGTTCCCAAGTTTATACCAGACTTTGGTATCTTCTTCCGCTTTAAATCCGTCAGGAGTATACACACCAATCATGAGAGATGATCCGGATGCACCATATGTATCTACGATATCCTTATCGGCAGGATCGTCGATAGTTACATGACCAAATACAAGTTTTCCTGAAGTGAGTTCATTAGCAAAATTTTTGTTTATTATCTGTTCAGCAAGTTCACCGAGACGTATACAATTGTAACATTTATGTTTTAAGTGAAAGTGATATACTTCTACTTTTTCAACTGCTGATGATCCATCATCTGAAAATTCTGATGCTGAACAGAGAAGGGCAGTCGAACAGAGAAATACAACTGCTGTAACGACAAGGGTTAATGCAAATCTTTTCGATTTGGTCTCTAAATTGCTCATAAATTTTCTCCTTAAATACATGAAAAATTATTACGGTCAGATGAGAACCCTAATGAGAAAGACTGGGCTTGGGACATCCAATAATCCAAAATTCCGGATAATGTGCAGGAAATATTCATCGGGCTTAGTTTCAATATAATTTGAATCACCTATATATGTATTGAAATATTCAATGTTTTGCTCATAATTGCAATAATTACCCAAGATAGGCCTGGAATATATAGTATACACCAATAATAATAAAGAGCACAGCAACGACTTGGCGGAATATCTTTTCTGCACTCTGTACTTTGTTCATCATCGCTCCACATCTGCCAACACCAGTAGAGAGAAGAGCTGCAAAGATGATAACCGGGAAACCGGTTGCGATACCAAAAACGAGCGGAACTCCAATCGGGTCCTGAACACTTAAAGCTAGTGGGACCAGCATACCAAAGAAGAGGACAGCACTAAACGGACAGAAACTGAGTGCAAATAGAATACCCAGGAGAAAACTTCCGAAAATGCCTTTGTCCAAAAATTGTTTTGAGAGTTTTTCTTTCAGGTTTGAAATTCCTTTATGCTCAAATTTCATACTGAGAGGAATTACTTCGAGCATGAGAATCCCACCGATGAAGAGTATTGGTCCCAAAAGGAGGTCGCCGTACTGTTGAAGAAAGAGGGAGATGGACTGGACTTT
>CAYWHV010000081.1:0-9192 GCA_964458045.1 uncultured Methanospirillum sp. | reverse complement strand
CACTTCAACATCAATGAATGTCCCATCAGTCCTTTTCATCTTCCATTCAAAAAACTGGGGCCTTCCTTCAAGAGCTTCATGAATGAGAAAATCTGCTTTATCCCTGGAGGAGATACCATCATATTGAAGGTCAGGAGATAAATCAACCGGACTCTTTCCAACGAAATATTCAATATCAGCCGCCAACATCTCTGCTGTGCGATGGTTACATTCAATGATCCGGTCACCATCCATAACAAATATTGCATCCTGTGCTGCCTCAAAGAGGGTATGATAGAGTGTTTCACTGTAGATGAGATCCGATTCTGCTTTTCGCTGCCGGACAAGTTGTTCAATATTATTTTTCAGTTCGGCAAACTGAGACTGGGGTTCACCTCCCTTTTGAAGATATAAATCAGCTCCTTCCTTCAGAGCTTCAATGACAACCTCTTCACGACCCCTTCCGGTAAAAATGATAAAGGGAATCGTCGTATTATCTCTTCTGACTGCCTTTAAAAATTCAATTCCATCCATTCCGGGCATCTGGTAATCAGATATGATCGCATCAAAGGATCCTGAGTTAAGTATTTTTAATCCTTCCAGAGCTGAAGTGGACGTGGTAACCTGCATATCCCCTGAACGTTGCAAAAACAGTCTGCAAATGTCAAGGAGCATCGGTTCATCATCCACATAGAGTACTGATATCATAAATGTTTCCGGAATGTGAATGCATACCTGATATTGAGCAGGTATACTCACATATAATCATTGACAAGGTTTAAAAAAGATCCTTTCTCATCCAAAGGGTATTCAACCCATCTAGCATTTTATTTTAAGTTTAGAATATTTCTCAAGAAAACCTTATTCTAAAAAATCAGGTATTTCAACCAATCATATAGCCCTTTGATATCGTTTCGGATACTCAGCACTATAAATATGATAGGGTTGAGATGTATTCCCATTCTTCGTTTCTTGAAAATCTATGATGGATAAAAAACCAGGAGATAAAGTGGAATGGTTGGATTTCTCTCATCAGATAAAGGAAAAGCAGTAGACAATAACATGATTCCCAATGCCTGTATGAAACTTGCATCGCTCCTCATGCGAGGAGATTTAGGTCTTGCTATTGCTGATATTGTCCTTACATACTCACCCACCGACCTGAAACAGATGAAAGTGAATTTTTCTGGAAAGATCGATTCCCTTTCTCCGGATTATAAAAAAGAGCTTGAGGAGACGATTGCTGTATTTCTTGATGGAACATACCAGAACATCCGACTCATGAACCAGCAGGGTTCATTTGCAACGATTCAGGAACCAGTTTCAGAGCAAGCAAAAGAATACTGGAAAATGGTTGCAGACCAATGCACAACCGGAGATGGACCTGGAAACCGGCTGCGGTTTTTAAAATTTCTCCTTTCAGGTTTTTGTATGTTTGTCCAGGAGATACCCGGTCATCCGGTCGGCATGCCCTTTCCCGGAGGGGATAAAGTCGATGTAATTGACGGGAGATACTATTGCCCGGTCCGGACAAAGGCACATGATGTTGATGCAGCCCTTTGCCCGTTTTGCCCGGCAGAACAGACCCCGGACATCGGATATCTCAAGCCACCAGTAAAGGGAAGTAAACATCGAAAGCAGGAGTATATTAAGAATATTTACGATTATCATCATTTCAACGGATAACACGGAGCAGTACTCATACGATCATTTCTGTGGATCAGAAGGATGAAGTGGTGAGATACTCATTCTCTTTTTCTATTGCTTCTCTCATCCGACTCTCAATAAGCCAGGTACTGTTTTTAAACCTGGGATTGAGGACAAGTGATGTTGAAAAGTAAGAAAAGCAAAGTCTTATTTCTTATACAAGTCCATATACGACAGATATTATGAGCGAAGAAGATATTACCAACGCAGAAATAGATGCGGCTGTCAGGAGTATGCCCTGGTGGCTCGTTCTTGTCTGGGGATTAATGGCAATCATTATTGGTCTGATGCTTATTACGACTCCGCTGATCACCACCTATTACCTGGTATTGTTCATGGGTGTATACTGGTTTGTCGGTGGAATATTCACCCTTGCCAGTTTGTTCAGCGATAAAACAAACATGGGATGGAAGATTTTCCTTGCAATCATAAGTATCCTCGCCGGAATCGCAATCATGGCACAACCCCTGTTTGGATCCATTATTGTTGTGACAATGTTGATATTTTTCATCGGATTCTGGGGTATACTCATTGGTGGAACGAAACTCTATGAAGCGATGCGATCAAAAGATGCCGGAGCAGGTATTCTTGGAGTGCTCAGTATCGTCTTTGGTATCATCCTGCTCATCTTCCCATGGGGAGCAGCACTTGCCCTTCCATTGATTGCAGGAGCATTTGCATTACTTGCAGGCATTTGTTCAGTCGGAGTGGCATTCCAGGTCAAAAAGGCGCAGGCCTGAAATATTTTCTGGTCCATTAAATTTTTCATCTCTCTTTTTTTCTGGAACTCACCCAGAACAATGATTTGATCATAAAAAACGGGTAAAAAGAGGTTTTATGGTACCCGGGTCCAGGTCCCTGCAGCAACTACCGAGTCTTTATCGGTAATATGACCGTAGATCGCATGCATGAGGTCGTCAGACATTATTTCACACATGGTAAAACCATCCATATCAGCGAAATGAACGGTTTTATTATCAAGACCGATTACACCGATAAGAGTCTCATTCATTCCCCTTTCTGAAGAAAAATCACAGTATAACACTCGGCCTTCCTGTTCAGTGATCTCGGCATGGGCAGTAAGGTTACTAAATTTTCCTTCATGATGAGTGAACTCACCAGCTTGATCCTCTTTCAAAAAACCGCTCCTTTTGACTCAACAACCCAGTGACCAACCAGATTCGGGATATCTGAAACAGTGTCATCAGCAGAAGGCTGATCAGCAATACCACAGGAACATCCTGCGATAAGCAGGAAAATAACCAAAACCAGACATATTCTCATACGGATTCTCACAGTTTACTATTGTTTACGGATATAATAATCTTTTACTCATTCGATCAGAGAAATATCAGGTATCCCTTTTTACCTGATTCCAGAAAGGGAACCGATCTTTTTATAAGATAAAAAATTAATCATGCTATGTTCACATATGAATTTTTTCAGGATTTTTCTCGGCCTATTCTGTCTCGTTTTAATATGCGGGACAGGATTAGCGGATAACAGGAATGATGCATCAGAGTATACCATTGCCATTCATGACAAAATGAATGATACACCAGCATGGGATAACAATGATGAAGATTTTGATTTTGCAACCAGGGGTTTTATTGCGACGGATGATCCGCTGACTATTCCTTCGGTATATCCCGGGTATACATCATGGGACATGGAGGCATATAAATATCTGAATAATGATACCCGTCCGGATACGATTAACCCGCTTTTGTATAGACAGAGCCAGTTGAATAATATTAACGGCCTGTTTGAAGTTACCGATGGGATCTACCAGGTGAGAGGTTATGATGTCACCAGTATGAGTCTTATCAAAGGAGATACCGGTTGGATAGTCATTGACCCGATGACTTCCGTAGAAACAGCACGAGCTGCAATGGAACTGGTGAATAGATCACTTGGAGATTTTCCCGTCAAAGCCGTCATCTATTCTCACCCCCATGCTGATCACTACCAGGGAGTGAAAGGGGTTGTTACAGAGGAAGAAGTTGACACTGGTGATGTTCAGATCATCGCACCCGAGCATTTCATGGAGCATGCTCTCAGTGAAAATGTGTATGCAGGGAATGCAATGCAACGAAGAGCAACCTACCAGTACGGTATCCAGCTTCCAAAGGATGCAAAAGGGAACGTTGACATAGGTCTTGGAAAAAGTCCGGCGGTGGGAGTTGCTTCACTCATCGCTCCGACCATTGATATCACCCATACCGGACAGAAGGTCTCCATTGATGGAATAGACATGGAATTCCATCTGACAACAAATACCGAAGCACCGGTAGAACTTGACATATGGTTCCCTCAGAAAAAAGCCCTCCTGATGGCGGAAGACTGCACGGCAACGCTTCATAACGTTCTGACACTTCGTGGAGCACAGGTCAGGGATCCACTCGCCTGGGCAAATGCTCTTGATGAAGCCAGGCAGTTATACGGAGATCAGGCAGAGGTTGTCTTCTGTTCCCATCACTGGCCCAGGTTTGGCAATGATAAAGTGATCGAACTCCTCGAAAACCAGAGGGATTTGTACAAATACATCAATGATCAAACCCTGAATCTCATCAACAAAGGATATACCATGGATGAGATCGCGAGTATGATAGAACCTCCCGAATCTCTCAGGGAATTCTGGTATACCTACGGATTTTATGGCCAGATCTACATGGGAGTCAAAGCGACCTACCAGAAATATCTGGGCTTTTATGATGGCAATCCGATTAACTTAAATCGCCTTCCACCGGAGGAATTTGCCTCATACATGACCGAATACATGGGAGGGGCTGAGTCCACTATGAGCCGGCTGCAGGAGCATTATGATGCTGGGGAGTATGAACTGGTTGCCTCAATTGCACATTACCTCGTCTTTGCCGATCCAACCAATATGGCTGCACGGGAGATAGAAGCTGCTGCACTTGAACAACTCGGATATCAGACAGAGTCAGGAACTGCACGAAATGCATACCTGTCAGCAGCCCAGGATCTCAGACGGGAAGAGCCGGTACAGGAGATGAGCGGGATATCCGAAGATATCATGAAAGCTATGACCATGAGTCAGTTACTTGATTATATCTCTGTCAGGGTTAACAAGGAAAAAGTCACCGGTGAAGATTACCAGATGAATTTAATTTTATCGGACTCGGGCGACAAGGCTTTGGTACAGGTCAAAAATGATGTGCTTGTCTACCGGGTTGATGTACAATCATCCGAAGCAGATGTAACAGTGACCATGCCAAGAAAGACCCTTGAGCAACTTGCCCTCAATCCGACAGTTGCACCGGAAGATGTCACCGTAACCGGAGAATCAGGTTTGTTTGACCGGTTTGTGAGTATGCTTGATGTATTTGATCCAGGGTTCAATATCGTCCTTCCCTAACTTTTCTCCCTTTTTTTCAGAGTGATAACAACCTTTATCCCACCTCACTACAGAATCACAATAATTCTCTCTCGAAAAAATGTAATTCATGATTCTGTGTGTGAAATTGGAACGTAATAGAGGTACCATGCATGAAAACCGTCTTTGTCCGGCAGGAGCGATGTGTCGGGTGCAGGCATTGTGAAGTTGCCTGTGCGATTGCACATTCGCAGAGTAAGAGTCTGATTCCGGCAATCCTGGAAGAAACGAAGTCTTACCCACGCATTTTTGTAGAGGCTGTTGACAATTATCTGAAATTCCCGAATCGGTGCAGACATTGTGACCCTGCCCCCTGTATGCAGGTCTGTCCGACCGGATCACTCAGCCGGGATGATAATACCGGTTCTGTTCTTGTTGATTATCTGAAATGTATCAGCTGTGGTGTCTGTGCCATGGCCTGTCCGTTTGGGATCATTGAATTCCGGAAAGTGGCGAAACCGGCACCGGATCGGGAAGTTAATGCAAAATGTGACAACTGTATTGAAAGGCTCGGGGAAGGGAGAATTCCGGCATGTGCCGAAGCATGCAAAACAGGTGCTCTTGAATTTGGTGAGATCAATGATCTTATCCGGGTTTCCAGGAATGATTTTACCACCCGGATGATCACATCACGGGGAGCGGAGACAGAAGTTCCCGTCATTCCAGAGAACATCAAGGCATTTCAGGCAGTAATGGAGAAAATTGCATCGTTATCATAAAAAAGGGGAGGGGAGGAAAATGACAAACCAGGAGATCAGAGCAACCGCAGAAAACCGAGCGATGGACAGAACGGACCAGGAGATTATCAGGAAGACTCTGGAAGAAGGGGTTGAAACAGCCTGGGACCGGTTTGCACTACAACAACCGCAATGTGGATTCGGGCAACTTGGAGTCTGTTGTAATAATTGTGCCATGGGCCCCTGCAGAGTTGATCCGTTTGGAGGAAAGACATCTCATGGTGTCTGTGGAGCAAACGTGGACACCATTGTTGCTAGAAATATTCTGGATGATCTGTGTGTCGGTGCTGCAGCCCATTCGGACCATGGTAGAGAAGTCGTCGAGGTATTACTCGAAACCGCTGAAGGAAAATCACAGGGATACCAGATTACTGACGTTGAGAAACTAAAACGGGTTGCCTCTGAATATGGAATACCTACTGACGGCAGAGAACCTAATCAAATTGCCAAAGACCTGGCACTCGGGATACTTGAAGAGTTTGGAACGGTTAAAAACCGGCTTCAGCTTTCAGAGAGAGCCCCCGCTCCCACAAGAGAGACCTGGAAGAAAGCAGGAATCATGCCACGGAGCATTGATAGGGAGATCGTTGAAGCAATGCACCGTATCCACATGGGTGTTGATGCTGATTATGTAAACATCCTCCTCCATGCCATGAGAACATCACTCTCTGACGGGTGGGGTGGATCGATGGCTGCAACTGAATGCTCCGATATTCTCTTTGGAACACCAAAGCCGATTACATCCATTACTAACCTTGCAACGTTGAGTCCGGACAAAGTTAACATTGTACTTCATGGTCACAATCCCCTGCTCTCACAGATCATCGTGAACACTGCCGAAGATCCTGAATTAAAGCGGTATGCTGAGGAAAAAGGCGCAAAAGGTATCAACCTGGTTGGTATGTGCTGTACGGGAAATGAACTTTTAATGAGAGCAGGTATTCCGATTGCAGGCAGTTTCCTTGATCAGGAATTAGCAATTGCTACCGGAGCAGTTGAGGCGATGATTGTTGACTACCAGTGTATTTTCCCGTCAGTCCCGGCAACTGCCAGTTGTTACCATACAAAAGTCATCACCACCAGTACAAAAGCAAAGATCATCGGTTCCATATATATGGAATTTAACCCGGAGAATGCGGTTGATACTGCCAGAAATATTATAAAACTGGCTATTGAGAACTTCCCGAACAGAAATCCGGACAGGGTCAGGATCCCGGAACGACCTATGAAGGTAATGGCAGGATTCTCAGAAGAGACAATCAGAAAAGCTCTTGGAGGAACCTACAAACCACTCATCGATGCCATCGTTGCCGGTACAATCAAAGGATGTGTGGGTATCGTCGGATGCAATAACCCCAGAATTAAACAGGATTATGGACACATTACCCTTGCAAAGGAACTTATCAAACGCAATATCCTGGTTGTTGAGACCGGATGTGCGGCGATTGCCTGCGGGAAAGCAGGTCTTTTAGTTCCCGAAGCAGCTGATCTTGCCGGAGAAGGACTTGCATCGGTGTGCAGGCTGCTTGGGATTCCTCCGGTCCTGCACATGGGATCCTGTGTTGACTGCTCGAGAATTCTGGTATTAGCAGCAAACATCGCAAAAGAACTCGGGGTTGGAATCGGTGATCTCCCAATCGGCGGAGCAGCCCCTGAATGGTACTCTCAGAAAGCAATCTCCATCGGGACCTACTTTGTTTCATCCGGTGTCTACACAGTTCTGGGTATTCCTCCAAAGATTTTCGGCAGTTCGAATGTCTTAAACCTGCTCGCCGACGGAGTAAAGGGAATTACGAATTCTGCATTTGCGGTTGAACCGGATCCCCTGAAGACCGCCGACCTCCTTGAAGCAGAGATCAACCGGAAGAGAAAGGCACTAAACATCTAACATTCCTTTTTGGAGAGTATAATGGATGAAAAGACGCTTGACGGAATTATTGATAAATATCCCTATCCTTCCGGCAGAACTCTGGGAATATTACGGGAGATTCAGATACAGGAAAGACATATCCCCATGGATACCCTGAAACAGGTATCAGTAAAATTACAGGTTCCCCTTTCTGAACTCTTCGCTCTTGTTACCTTTTACTCATTTTTTAGTCTGAAACCGGTTGGAGATCACCTGATCACGGTCTGCATGGGGACCCCCTGCCATGTGAAAGGAGCAGAAAAAATCTTAGAGACACTGGAAGAACATCTCGGGTTATCAGGAGATACACAGGACGGCAAATATCTTCAGACAACACCGGATAACAAGTTCACGGTTGAGATCGCACGATGTTTTGGAGCATGTAGTATGGCCCCGGTGCTCCATGTTGACGGTGAACTGCATGGATATGTAACCCCTGAAAGAATCCCGGAGATATTAGAGATGTACGGGTGGAAGCGATGAAGATTCAAACACCCGAAGATCTTGATTCTGTTCGAAAAAAAGGTCTGAAAAAACTTCAGCCGGGAAGACCCAGAATCGGAGTCGGGACATCATCATGCGGGATAGCAGTCGGAGGCATGGCCCTGTATAACCGGATGCAAGAGATAATTCAGACAAAAAACCTTGACATCTCTCTTGTTAAGACCGGATGTATCGGGTTTTGCAAAGAGGAGCCGATTGTTTCGGTGAGCATCCCTGGAAAAGCCCTGGTTCTGCTTCGGAAGGTGCACCAGGACGATGCAGAGAGAATTATATCCCTCGCTCTTCAAGGTAATGTTCCCCCTGATCGGGCACTCTGTAAAATTTCCGACTGGGACCATATCACGGGAAACCTTGTGTATGGGAATGAGTTCGATACTATTCCTGAATATGGAGAGATACCCTTCTTTGCTCATCAGAAAAAAGTGATCCTTCGAGACAGCGGCCTTATTAATCCTGAGGACATTGACGAGTATATTGGTATTGGCGGATATTTTGCCGCACACAAGGCACTCACCAGCATGGAACCTGATGCTATCATCGATGAGGTGAAGCGATCCGGCCTTCGGGGGCGGGGAGGTGCAGGATTCCCTGCCGGTCTGAAATGGGAGATCACGAAAAAAGCACCAGGCGAGGAGAAATACATCGTCTGCAATGCTGATGAGGGAGACCCTGGTGCCTATATGAACCGGAATGAGATGGAAAGTGATCCCCATATGCTTCTTGAAGGGATGCCCATCGGAGCATTTGCCATGGGAGTTCATGAGGGGCTGATTTACATCAGGGCCGAGTATCCACTTGCTATCGAACGTCTCATGCTTGCCCTGGACCAGGCACGATCATATGGATTGCTTGGAAACAATATCTTCAATACTGGATTTGATTTTGATATCCGGATAGCAACCGGTGCAGGAGCATTTGTCTGTGGAGAGTCAACCGCTCTTGCAGCATCCATCGAA
>CAYWHV010000080.1:0-9202 GCA_964458045.1 uncultured Methanospirillum sp. | reverse complement strand
GCCGCATCTGATTATGATGCAGAAAAAGGAACACCCCGGCAGTTACTGGGATCCTTTTACCGTGCAGCCCTGAACGATGAGTCAAATGCACGGACCGGGCTTACCCCGGTTCTGGATGAACTTGATGAGATTGCAGGGGCATCTGACCGGAGTGAGATTCGTATTGTCACTTCAAACCTCACTGCCCGCGGACTGGATCCATTTTTTATCCTGTATATTGATGAAAACCCGGAGAAGAGGAAGGAGCTCATCGCGACCATCGAGAAAGGTGATTTCACCATCCGGTTCCCTCCATTCTATGAACTGGAATTTGAAGAAGCCATCAGAGTTCAGGATCTGATGAAAGAGTATGTGACCACAACCTTCATGGACCAGGGAATGGATCATGAACAGGCCTCTGATGCAGCGGATGTGGTATTCAGGATTGAGCGCCGGATGGCTCAGGCCGAGATGGGTATGAACACATCCCATGCAAACTCCTCTGAAGAACTCAAGGCCGGAACGTACCAGGTGGAGGACTTAAACACCCTCTTCCCTGGAATTAACTGGGATGCTCTCCTGGACAAATCTGGAAGACCGGATCTTCAGGAGGTCTATGTCATGAACCCGCATTACCTCAGGGAAATTGGCAGGATACTCTCTTCAGAACCGGTTGAGGATTTGAAACTCTTCCTGACCTGGCGGGTTCTTCAGTATGCAGCCCCCTTTGCCACTCCTGACATGCAGGAGCGGTACTATCAGTTTTATGATGTAAAACTCTCAAAGGGGGAGATAACACCGCAAAAAGACCGGGTTTTTGACATCATGAACCTCTATCTTGGAAACCCAACCGCTCATCTGTACGTTGACCGGTATTTCAGTGCCTCTGACAAGGCAAAAGCAGAGGAGATAATCACAAATATCAGGGAAGTTATGCGGGAGCGGGTGGAGAATCTCTCCTGGATGAGTCAGGAGACGAAGGATATTGCCCTTTTAAAGATGGATTACCTGAAGGAGCAGGCAGGATATCCGGAGGAATGGGGGCAGTACCGGAACCTGACCATCGGGGATACATCGTACCTGGAGAACATGCTGGCTCTGAATGAATATTTCACCAACGGCAGCCTTCAGCTCTCAGGTGAACCGTCCGACCCGGATGTCTGGTATGTATCCCCTCATGGGGTTGAGGCACACTATGATCTTGTCCATAACCGGATCATCGCCCCGGCAGGATTTTTAAACCCGCCGTTTTTTGATCCCATGGTTGATGATGCCTGGAATTATGGATCATTCGGCTGGGTCTATGGCCATGAACTTATCCATATGATTGACATTGGTGGCCAGCAGTATCACCCGGACGGCAAAAAGGAGAACTGGTGGACAGACAGCGATGCAAACCAGTATTTCCATGCCGCATGGCCTTTGATAGTGCAGTTCAATTCAACACAGGTTCTTGATAACCTGACTTTGAACGGGACACAATTGCTGATAGAGAGTTCAGCAGACCTTGGTGGCCTTACCCTGGCATACGATGCATTTCTGAGATCACGATCAGATCCTGATTCTCTGGATATACCTGGAATAGATGGTCTGACTGATCGGCAGCGGTTCTTTGTGGCATTTGCACAGGCCATGCGTGGGAATATTACCGATGAAAACCTGCGCAATGTTACCTCTTCAGAGGATCATCCCTGGAATGAGTTCAGGGTAAATACAATCCCCTACCATCTTGATGCATTCTATGAGGCATTTCCTGATATCAATCCAGGTGATACACTCTACCTGAACGAGACTGAGCGGGCACGGCTCTGGTGATATGATGCAAAAGATACTGAACCCTTATGCAAAAATTGCGCTTGTGATGTGTATTGCCATCCTTATCCCTGCGATACCGGCAAACCCGGTTATCGGGACTGATGGCACGTTCCTGAACATTCTGGCAAAAACGGATCGCGGATATTATAGTCCGGGCGATATCATCAGGGTGAAAGGAACGGTGACCGGAGAAGAAAATACGCCGGTGGTGGCAGGATTAGTATTCCAGTTTCAGGGCATGAATAAGACAGCAAACACAACATCTGATGGATCCTTTTCTGCACGAGTTCCAATCTCGCTCATTGAACCAGAAAGCATGTATCGCCTTATTATTTCAGCTCATGCGGAAGGGTATGAAGAGAAGAACCTCTCAATCCCGATTGTTATCATGGGAGAGCCCTCTTCCCTTGCCCCGGCTCCTGTTATCCCTGATGAATTCTCCTCTATCTGATTTTTACGAGGGAAACATCCACATTCCTGATTTTTATGGAATAGTCACGTTCAAGAGTCGAACGAAGGACTGATACATTCTGGCCATCCCGATCCCATCCTCCATCATATGAACGACGGATGACATCCGTACCATACTGCCCGGTCTTCGGATCATAGGAGAGGATGAGGAGCAGTGCTGCATCGGCACCCCGGTCGCGGGCAACAATATCCCCTTCCTGATAATCAGGCACTGTTCCCGGCGGAGAGGAGTCTGCCCCTATCCCAATCTGGCTGAGAGTGATCCGGTTAACCCTGGCAGGATAGGAACGTTCAAGATTGGCCCGGTCCATCCATTCTGCAGTGGTATCTGGCCGGTATCCCCACTCTCCCGTGTAATACCTGCTGATCATATCAGTGGCATACTCATCAGTTGCCGGATCATACCCCAGAACGACCAGTACTTCCTGAGTCGATCCTGGTGACCGGGAGATGAGATCGCCAGGAACATAGAGAGGATTTTTTCCTGCTGCAGATGTCTGGGTGCTTCGCGCCTGATAGGATGCTCCGGGCTTGAAGAGTGAATCCACCGGAACCGGTAGTTCTGCAGACTTCTGATAGAGGGACTCATACTCCTGCATGCTACCATTCCGGGCAAGGCCGGGCTGAACCTCAAAATACCCGTCATTTCGTCTGATCAATTCCTCAATCCGGTACTGGTTATCTGGCAGAAGCTCAGAGATGAGCAGGTAGGTCCCATTCTCTTTTCTGATGAGAACATCTCCAACCTTGTATCGTGGATCATGCGGGATCACTACCGGTTCTTCAACAACCGGTTCCTCCTCAATGACCGGAAGGGTCAGAGTCTTCACGAATACCTCACGGGACGATTCGTCCTGGAACAGTGCTGTCACCCGGAATGTGACCTCATTGTTATCAGAAACCGGGTAGAGATCATCAATAGGTATTGCCAGAGTCGAATCCGGGTACGTGTTCAGTATGCGGGGAGCAGACCCGGGTGAACTGAGACTCTGGTTATTTACGGTAATGTCAAATTGCTGAACCGCATCAAGTCCCGGTCCACCGGGATTTTTGATGAGTACCAGATCTTCTGTGATATCAATGATTACCGGTATCTCTCCCGATGTTGTTGACTGTGGGGGTGGATTGAGAACAGGGGGAAGAACCAGGGCAAGAATGACGATAATGGCGAGGATACCAACAATGCCGATGGCAAGGTATGAAACGGGTATTTCAGAAAGATGGGGAAGAGGAAATGTGGAGAGGTGATCCTTCACACTCTTTTTTATATGCCCCCTATTCTTCTCCCGGTTTCGCATGTAGACTTCATTTGAGGGATCAAGGGTAAGCGCATTCTCAAAACATACCTCTGCATCTTCATATTTACCCATTTTGGTAAAGACCACCCCAAGGGCATTCCAGGCACGATGGTCTTCTTCTGATGCCTCGACAACCTGCATCAGGAGATCGGATGCTTTTTGTAACTCCCCTCTCCGATATGCATCAACTCCGGTTTTATAGATTATCTGAATATCGTCATCATCCGCCATGGCACACACCTGACCCCGAATCAACCATTTCTTATAAGATATGGTCCTCACACGAAGAAAGGGTATCCCTTATGAGCACGGTTTGTTCATGCTCTGTCATGCCTAATGACCAGAACCATGACCTGAATGTAAGAGCTGACGGGGTTTTGTGAACTGAAAAGGATGTCTGGTGAAGAACCTTTATATTGACTTTCTCCGAATATTTCAGAATGGGGGAGAGAATCGTGCTGAGGCAATACTCTTTGATACTTTTATGTTTTCTTGCAATACTCCCGATGGCAGTATATGGTGCTTCACCAGGAGATATTCTGAAAAATCAGGTTTTTGGTCTTCCGGAAGGGGCTGAATGGGGGTATGGCCTTGATACCTCATCTGACGGGAATACGACCGTATGTGGGGTTGCATATCCGGATCAGTCTGTTGATCTTGGACACCTGGGAAATGGTGATGCCTGGGTGCTCAGGTTTGATAAGAACGGGACTATCCTCTGGGAAAAACTCTTTGGTGGGAATGAGACTGATTATGCCTTATCCATCAGGAATCTCCCGGATGGCGGGGTGGCAGTCATTGGCACTACCGGATCATACAATGGTGATGTGACCGGATATCATGGAAACGGGGATATGTGGTTTATCAATCTCGGACCAGACGGGAACATCCGCTGGGATCGGGCTCTTGGTGGCAGTCTGACCGATGAGGGATCGGATCTTGTCCTGCTGCCGGACGGAGGTTATGTCCTGTGCGGATATACCATGTCATCAGATGGATTTGCCAGACGACAACTCGGGGGGGGAGATCTCTGGCTTATCAGACTGGACAGGAATGGAACCGTTCTGTGGCAACAGACCTATGGCGGGAGCAGGCGGGACAGCGGGACCAGTATCACCCTGACCAGGGATAATAACCTCGTTACATGCGGAAATACCAACTCAACCGACGGGATGGTTTCAGGGAACCGGACCAGCAGTGATGTCTGGGTAATGAAAACAGATCTGAACGGGACCTTGATCTGGGAGCGTTCCTTTGGCGGCTCTGCACTTGAATGGGGGCATTCGGTTATCGAACTGACATCAGGAGACCTCATGGTTGCTGCTGTCACCGCATCAGGGGACGGTGATGTCGGGAAAAACCATGGAGCCGGAGATATCTGGCTGATGCGGATTACTCCTGATGGGACGCTCGTCTGGAAACAGACCTATGGTGGTTCCTTTAGTGACAATGTCTGGAAACTTGAGCCATCGCCGGGAGGAGGAGCATACCTGGTTGGTGACAGCTACTCGGTTGATGGTCACTTTACCGGCAATCATGGAGAATCAGATCTTCTGATTGCTGAAGTGGATGGTGACGGGAACCTGCTCTGGTACAGACAGATAGGGGGCTCATCAGTTGATCGGGGATCCTGGGTGAAACGAACCAATACTGATACCCTGATGATCACCGGTATGACCGCATCTTCAGATGGAGATATATCAGGGGATCATTCAAGTGGTGATCTCTGGATCCTAGAGGTCGAAGGGAGTAAGACAGAGCCGGTTGCTGAGGCTGACCCACAGCCAGCGGTGACCGTTCCGGCAGAACCTGCAATCAGCCCGCTTGGTGGAGATGGCCCGGTCCCGACCGATCCTGACGGTGATGGCAGATATGAGGATATGAACGGAAATGGCGTGATGGATCTACAGGATCCAACAGTCTTCTTCACCCATTTCGCCTGGCTGCAGAGTCAGGGATATGTATTTGCATTTGATTTTAATGAGAACGGAGCCCTGGATTTGAGCGATGTCCAGGCTTTATTTACGGAGATTCAATCATGAAAAGTTCACCAGTATGGTTCATCCTGATTATGCTGACCGGAGTTGTGATTTCAGGAGTTCAGGGCGCAACAGTATCAATAGAGTCCGCAACCCTTTCCCCAGGAAACGCAGGGACAGTGCATATCATGCTTGACTCGGCATTGACTGGTCTATCCGGATATCAGATGAACGTGCAGTCAGACAATGCTGCAGTCGCTTCGGTGACCGGAGCAACGTTTCCTTCCTGGGCGGCTCTCTCAGAGGCAGTGCCTGGTGACGGGGGCTCGTATGCTCTCCGGGCCATTGATCTGAACAGTGGGGTTGAAGCAGGTGCGTCACAGGTCACTCTTGCCACCCTCGCAGTTCAGGCAACCGGTAGCGGAACTGCACAGATTACCATTCAGAACCTTCAGATAGATGATGATGCAGGAAACCCCTTACAGGCTGAAGCAAAGAGCGGGACGATAACGGTTTCAGGAGGCGCACCCCCGGTAGAACCAGCCACGCAGGAGATCCCGGTCACTCTGCAGACCGGATGGAACCTTATCAATATCCCGATGCAGCCGGCTGCAGGATTTGAGAATGCAGATGTATTCAAAAATGTTCAGAGTGCGGGGCATTCAATCCTGACCTACGATGGTTCAGCCGGATGGATAACCATTGGAAAGGGCGACCGGCTCACACCCATGACCGGATACTGGATATACACAACCAGTCTGGTCTCCATCCCTCTGACTATTCAGGGAACTCCAACTGGGATGAAAAACCTGAACACGGGATGGAACCTTGCGGGGATCAGCGGCACCACGACGCAGTCTGCTGAAACTGCCCTGTCAGGACTTACATCATGGTCATATGTTGTCTCCTACGACTCTGCCCGGCAGCAGTACCGGGATGCAGGTATAAAAGGCGGACAGAGCCAGATTACACTGACACCAGGAGAAGGGTTCTGGATTTATCTTGATGCACCCGGCACGCTCAGCCCAGGTGCATAAAAGAAACCCTATATTTTTATACTACCTTTTCTTAGGACATATTCAGAATGGAGACCTGGAACATGAATTACAAAACTGGCGTATGCTTCCTGTTTATTATTCTCCTGGCCGCGGGTGTATCAGCAATTCCCCCGCTGCCATACGAATTCTATGGAAATGTATCAATAAATGAAACACCCGTAGAGGCAGGAACAATCATCATCGCGAAAGTGAACGGGACCGAAGTTGGAAACATCACCACATCTGCTGCCGGTGCGTATGGCGGAGCAGGAACCTTTGACCGCCGTCTGGTCGTCAATGGAGCTGAGGAGCAGATTGGGGAGTATATCACCTTCTGGATTGGGGATAAGCAGGCTGCCCAGAAAGTCAAACTCTATGCAGGCGAGTCACAAAAACTTGATCTGACCTTTATCCCGGGAAAAGAGGGAAGCATTGATGCATCAGTTACCCCCTCTCAGTCAGGGACCATAGCCAATGTCCCGACCGATGAAGAGACTCCGGTAGCAACAGAGACACAGACAAAAGCACCCCTCTTTATCGCCCCGATTGCAGCCGGGCTTGCCCTATTCATTCTTGGACGCAGGGAATAATCCTGCCCCCCGCTTCTCTTTTATGTGACCGATACATATCTATCTCATATGCCAGAGGTCACGGTCTATTCAACTCAGAACTGTCCATACTGCCGTCTTGCAAAAGCGTTTCTTGACAGGAACAATATTCCATACCGGTCGGTAGATGTGGGAATTGACCGGAAAGCTGCCAAGGAGATGGTTGAAATCTCCGGACAATATGGCGTTCCGGTCATCGTTGCTGGCGATGAGGTTATTGTCGGGTTTGACACTGACCGGCTCAGGGAACTGTTCACCACCGGGAAAAAGCCGGATATGTTTGATGTCATTATCGTCGGGGCAGGTCCGGCAGGTCTGACGGCCGCGTTGTACTGTGTCAGAAAAAATCTGAAAACGCTGATAGTTACACCTGACATCGGAGGCCAGGCTCTTGAGAGCTGGAATATTGAGAATTACATGGGATACCGGATGATCACCGGTGATGAACTGATGGCGAAGTTTGAAGAGCAGATACGTGAACTGGAGATCAGAGTTGAACTGGACCGGGTCAATTCTCTCCTCCCTGCGAGTGGAGGGTTTTCAGTAAAAACAGTATCTGACCAGGAATATAAAGGAAAAACAGTAATCCTCGCCCAGGGTAATAAACCAAGAAAACTTGGAGTCCCCAGGGAAGATGAGTTCATCGGCAGGGGTCTTTCAGTCTGCGCAACATGTGACGGGCCGATCTTTAAAGAGAAGATCGTCGGGGTAGTCGGCGGAGGAAACTCAGCGCTTATGACTGCACTTGAGATGAGTGGTATTGCAAAAGAAGTGCATCTTATTGTCCGGAGCAGTATCCGGGCTGATGCAGTGTATACCTCACAATACGCGCAAAAGAAGAACATTATCACCCATACCGGATATGAGGTGACTGAACTCATCGGAGATGACCGGCTTTCAAACATTGTTATTGCAAACCGGGAGACAGGAGATAAGAAGAGTCTGATACTTGACGGATTATTTACAGAGATTGGATGGATTCCAAACACGTCTTTTGTTGAGGGGCTGCTCAAACTGAATGATCAGAAAGAGATTGTGATAGATGTCAACTGCCGGACCAGTGCTCCAGGAATATTTGCTGCAGGTGATGTAACCTCAATTGCAGGAAAGCAGATCATCATTGCCTGCGGGGAAGGTGCAAAAGCAGCACTCTCAGCATTTGACTACCTTATGACACGGTAACCGGATGAAGAGGTGAACCATTCCCATGCCGGGATAACCTGAATATTTTTTTCAGCGGTTTGTTCGTGGTAAGGGAGTGTCCTCTGATTCATCGTGAGAAGAATTCCCGTTTCTGCTCCGGTTTTTTCCAGCGCTTCTATGAGACCGTTGATTTCCCGAGTATAATTTTCTGCGGTAACTTCATAGCAGACCTGCATAGCAACCATTGAATCAGGTTTTCTTGCGATAAAATCACATTCGCCCTTATCCCTGAAATACCAGACCTCATATCCCCTCCGGATGAGCTCGATATACACCTGATTTTCAAATGATTTCCCAATATCATATGAAAATTTCAGGGATATGGCATTCCTCATACCGGAATCTATTGCGTAGATCTTCTTTGCCTGGGTAAATTGCCGTTTCAGCGAGTAATCGTATTTCACACATTCAAACAAAAGATATGCATCTTCAAAAAATCGAATGTAATTTCTGACTGACGTATCACTTTTCAGTCCTGACACCTGGACAAGTGAGTTATACGAATATTCACGGGTGAAATTTGTCATCAGGTAATGAGCAAGAATTTTCACCGCACTGACATCGCGGATCCCATACCGTGCCACAATGTCCCGATAGATGATATCCTCATATGTCCGGATCACAAATTCTGGTTCCTGGTAGTGGATAAACTCAGGAAATCCCCCATCGCTCAGAAATGTTTCAAACTCCTTCAGTACCAGAGCGAGGTTTTGTGTTGTATTATTTTTGGGATCAATTTTTTTCCCGTGGAGAATCTCCCTGAATGAAAAGGGAAATAATTCGATCTTCACATACCGCCCGGTCAGGTGAGT
>CAYWHV010000079.1:0-9318 GCA_964458045.1 uncultured Methanospirillum sp. | reverse complement strand
CAGGCGGATGTGAACGTCAAGCAGGTGATGCAGCTCTCGCAGACCATCAAAAAGCGGGCACTTGATGAGCAACCGCCAAAAGGTGTGACTGCACGGGAGCATGTTCTCCGAATTGTCTATGAGGAACTGGTCGCCCTTGTCGGTCAGAAGATTGAGGTATCCCTTGGAAAACAGATCATCCTGATGGCCGGGCTGCAGGGTTCAGGAAAGACCACAACGACTGCGAAACTCGCCAGGTTTTTTAAACGAAAGGGGATGAAGGTTGCAGTCATTTGTGCTGATACCTTCCGGCCTGGTGCTTTCACTCAGGTCAAAACCCTTTGTGACAAGGTGCATGTTCCCTGCTATGGCGATCCATCTGAACATGATGCCAGAAAGATCGTCAGGGAGGGTCTTGCCCAGCTGAAGGAAGAGGTCATCATTGTTGATACCCAGGGTCGTCATGCCCTTGAGGATGACCTTATCACTGAGATCATCGACCTGAACGAGATTACAAAGGCAACGCACCGGTGGCTGGTTCTGGATGCTGCACTTGGTCAGCAGGCACGCGAACAGGCCAGACGCTTTCACGAAGCGGTGTCCATTGATGGTGTCATCATCACCAAGATGGACGGTACCGCAAAAGGTGGTGGTGCCATGTCTGCCGTTGCCGAGACCGGATCTGGTATCGTCTTTATCGGTCAGGGAGAGACCATCGAGGATCTTGAGTGGTTTGATCCAAACAGTTACATCTCACGGCTCCTGGGGATGGGAGATCTCAAGGCTCTTGCAGAGCGGGTGCAGGACTCAATTGATGAACAGGACATCGATGTCAATGCCATGCTCTCCGGCAAGTTCACACTCCGGGACATGTACCGCCAGCTTGAGGCGGTCAATAAGATGGGTCCATTAAAGCAGGTTCTTTCCATGCTCCCACTGGGAGGTATGGATCTCCCCACCGAGGCACTTGATGTGACCGCATCAAAGATGGGCAAGTACCGGGTTATCATGGACTCGATGACCCCGACTGAACTTGATGACCCGACCGTCCTCAATGGATCACGTATCCAGCGGATTGCACAGGGTGCAGGTGCCCAGCTTGAGGAAGTCCGTGAATTGATAAAATACTATAAAATGATGAAGCGGACATTCAAAGGCCTGAAAGGGGGAGAAAAGGGGATGCAGCGACTGATGAAGAAATTTGGGAAAATGGGCTGATGACGTCATTTACCGTCATCGGCCATACCGCATGTACAGATGCATCGTTCCCTCTTGATGATCTTCCCGGAAAAGGAGGGCGAATGGACCTTCTCTGCCGGGTCGTTGCATCCTCCCTTTTTTTGTCTCATGGCATCCGTGAGGATACCACCTGTGATATCATGCTTCTCGGTCAGCCACATCCAGGTCGGATCATCCGGTTTGATGGCTCTGCACTGAGAAGCCTCTCTCCGGATGAGCGCAATATTGCCTCGTCCATCAAAAGAGCACTGGCGATTCCTGCCGGAAAAACGTTCAGGGAAGCAGGACCGGGCCTTCTGACCAGGAAAGGAACCCTGGCAGATCATCTTACTGAAAAACACTATGCCGTTCTTGATGAATCTGGGACTGATATCAGGAAGGTAGCCTCTGAAGATGTGCCTGATGCATTTCTCCTCTCAGATAACCGGAACTTTACAGAAGATGAGATGGACTCTCTCAGGGATCTCCCGAAATATTCTCTCGGGCCGGCAATTGTTCATGCGGACCATGCAATTGTTCTTATCCTCAACGAAATCGACCGAAGGAGGTCAGGATGGAACTGACAGAATTATACCAGAAAGTAACAGAATATGGAGATATTTGTGACCACTGCCTTGGCAGGATGGTCGCGAAGCGGTCCTTTGGGCTCTCAAATGACCAGAGAGGGAAGGGTATCCGGATAGCCGCCGCACTGACCCTGAACCAGCCTTACCAGGAACAGAAAGAACCCTGCTGGATTTGTGGAGATTTTTTTGAGACCGCTGATACATGGGCTGATCAAGTCATTGACGCATTTTCAGGTATTGAAGGAAAGACATTTGTCATCGGATCAAAGGTTCCCCCACTCATGAGTGAATCTGAAGAGATGGTGTGGAGTGATCTCACCCTCTCTGATCCTGAACCACTCAAATCTGAGATTAACCGTGAAGTGGGAAAACGTGTTGCTGCAAAATCCACCCTTGTCGGCGATACGAAAAACCCGGATCTGATTGCAGTCCTCAATATCAGTGATGGTACCATTGAGGTACAGATTCGTCCCCTCTTCCTTTATGGAAGATATCTCAAATATGAGCGGGGAATTCCACAGACCCACTGGGCATGCAGAACATGTAAGGGCGCCGGGTGTGAGGCATGTGGCGGAACCGGAAAACAGTATCGTGATTCGGTGGAAGAACTCATCGGTGCACCTCTTCTTCCCGTTTTCAAGGCTGAACGGGTGATCCTCCATGGCGCAGGACGTGAGGACATCGATGCGGTGATGATAGGGTCAGGAAGGCCATTTATCCTGGAGATTGTGAACCCACATATCAGGGATGCGGATCCGAAAGTCCTCGAGGATGCCATTAATACGTACAATGAGGGCCGGGTAGGGGTTACTGACCTTAAATGGAGTGCCCGGTCTGAGGTGGAAACCTTAAAGAGTCACAAGGGGCATAAAAAATACAGGATTCTGGTCGATATAGACGGTTCCGTCCCGGATACCGCCCTTCAATCAGCCGTACAGCAACTATCGGGGGCGTTAATTCGTCAGCGCACGCCAACACGGGTAGCCCACCGAAGAGCAGATAAAGTACGTGAACGGGGCGTTCTCGATTTCAGATATACAGGAAAAGAAGGAAAGGACTTCGTACTTGAGGTCACCGGTGAAGCCGGCCTGTATATTAAAGAGCTGATATCCGGTGACCAGGGACGGACGACGCCTAGTCTGACAGAGGTCCTGAACACTCCTGCACGTGTAGTACAGCTCGATGTCATTCACGTAGAAGGAATAGATCAGGTGAAATCTCATGGCACTTCATAACGGTCCTAGAAAAAAGACTCGGTATAAATTCAAGAAAGATCTCAGATCACGCGGTGTACTTCCGGTAACCCGGGTTATCCAGAAGTTTGAAGTCGGACAGAAGGTTCATATCGTTTGTGAACCGAGCATTCAGAAAGGAATGCCCCACCGCAGATTCCATGGCAAGACCGGCTCAGTTCTCGGTCAGCGTGGCCGTGCCTGGCTGGTTGAGATCCGTGACGGAAACAAGTTCAAAACGGTCATCTCACGCCCCCAGCACCTCCGTGCACAGCAGTTCTAAAGGAAATAGAGGAAGATTGGCATGAAGATAAAAGGAATCCTGCAGGAAAAAGCAATTACTCTCCCCGAATTGAAAGAAGAGCTCCTGAATGTGGAAGCTGCACGACTTGAAAAGGGCAAAGAGATGTCATATGAGCTTCGGCGCAGTATTGAACATGCCAATCAGATCTCAAAAACATCTGCAGAGCAATCCAAGGAACTTGTGCAGGCACTGCTGCAACTGGAAAAAGTAAAACCTGACGTGGCATATCGCATAGCAAATGTCATGCCACGGACACGGGATGAAGTGCGGGCAGTATTTGGCAGGGATAAATTTTCTCACACCCCCGAAGAACTTGATGCAATCATTGATCTGGTGATTTCTCACTTCAGATAGGCTGATATTCATGAAAGAGGAAAAAAAGGAGATCAATGCAGTAGTTCTGGATATCCTTCCCAAAGGATACCCTGATGATCCAAGGCCGATGTATAAGAGGGAGCCGGTTGTCCAGGCAGTCGGAGTGGAACAGTTCAAACTTCTTGAACTGATCCCAAAAAGCCTCTCCCTTGACATCGGTGAACTGGTATACATCGGGGGTGGAGAGAGACCCAAGATTGAGCGGGTAAAGCGCCGGCTCAGATACGATGAACTGACACACAGTGCAGTCCAGGAACTCTCTTTTGCAATTGAGCGGATAGTGAAGGACAGGGAGAAAGACTTCCTCGACTTTTACAACCGTGCAATTCCGATCACTCCGAAACTGCATATGCTCCATCTGCTCCCGGGTATCGGGAAGAAATTGATGTGGGAGATCATCGAAGAGCGTGAGAAGAAACAGTTTGATAACTTTGCGGATATTTCTCAAAGAATCAAAACTATCCCGCATCCGGATCGGATGATCCTGAACAGGATACTGGAAGAAATTCAGGATCCGAACGTAAAATATCATCTCTTTACGTCACGATGAGAGCATACCGGGACCAGCATTTTCTGACTGATCCCCGGATTGTTGCCCGGATAGCAGATATTCTGGACATTTCACAGCGGGTCGTGCTTGAGATCGGTCCGGGCGATGGTATTCTGACTCAGGTGCTTCTTCAGCGAGGTGCCAGAGTCATATCTGTTGAACTTGACAGTACCCTCATCGGAAGATTGTCAGGGCGTTTTGCATCTGAAATTGCAGATGGATCTCTTACGCTCATTCAGGGAGATGCGGTGAAGGTGCCCCTCCCGCCATTTGAGATCGTGATGGCAAACCTTCCGTACTCCATCTCTTCTCCCATAACCTTCCGGCTACTTGATATCGGTTTTGAAGCTGCAATTCTCATGTATCAGAAGGAGTTTGCAGACCGGATGATGGCCCATCCCGGAACACGGGACTGTGGGAGACTTTCCATAATGCTTCAGACCTATGCACGGGCAAACCGATGCTTTGATCTCCCCCCCGGGGCATTCTCTCCACCGCCTGCAGTCAAATCTACCGTTATGTGGATTGAACCACGGGAACCATTGTTCCCGATTCATGACCAGAAGAACTATGAAGAGATCGTTCGCGAACTTTTCACCAGGCGGAGAAAGACGGTGCAGTCCACCCTGAAGGCACTGGCAGGGAGATTTGGAAAAGAGAAGATTGAATCGGTCATCAGCGATCTTGATCCTGAAATCCTGTCATCACGACCGGAGGCACTCTACCTTGAAGACTTTGCCACCATCTCCAACCAGCTCAGTTCCTGATGATGGGCAGATTTATCCGCCAAGGGAAGATACTTTTTTTCTGCTCGAGAAGGCCCAGGCAGAGATAAAACCTGATGATATCGTCCTTGAAGTAGGCACCGGGAGCGGATATATTGTTTCATCCGTTCAGGGCAGCCGGAGGGTATATGCAACCGACATAAATCCTCATGCGGTGCTCTCTGCTTATGCACGAGGGGTCCAGGTTGTAAGAACAGACTTTGCAGCCGGATTTCGCCGGGTTTTTACTCTTGTCCTCTTTAACCCTCCCTATATACCGACCAGGCCGGATGAACGATGCGATGACTGGCTTGAGTATGCCCTTGACGGAGGGCCGGACGGAAGAGAGCCACTCTCCCCATTTCTTGCCCAAATTCTGGATGTTCTGTTACCCGGTGGCCGGGTATTAATCCTAATCTCCTCACTCCAGAATTTTGAAAAATGCGAGAAGTTGTTTAAAAGTGTCGGCTTTTCATATGAGATCTCCGGTCATAAGATCCTCGAAGATGGCGAGGAACTGAGAATATATCTTTTGAAAAAAGTTTGAGTTGGTTATTGCATATTGTTGTACCGGTGCATAATCTCTTCAATGGAACAGTGTTTCATCTCAATCAGGGCACTGATAACAGAATCTGCAAATATCATAGCAGAAGTCTCAAACAGGGTTCCAAGGGGAGTGCATGCAGCTGAAATTGACCGGGGTTCACCACGGAGCTGTCGCAGGGCAAAGTGATCCGGACCGACATTGCAGCTCTCTTCTTCAGTATTCAGGAGAACCACACAATCTGCAAGTTCTGTCATGGGTGAGACCCTGGTTCCGGTGATCAGACAGATCTGACCGCCTATCTGACGGGTGGTCTCACATGCCTCCATGACCGATTTTGTCTTTCCTGATCCTGAAAATGCAATCAGGGTATCATTCGTGTGAAAGGAAGGGGTAACGGTCTCTCCTACCACATAGGAAGTAAGACCCAGATGCATCAGGCGCATGGCAAAGGATTTTGCAACAAATCCTGAGCGCCCCGCACCAATGACAAAGATCCGGTCAGACCCCATCAATGCAGAGATGAAACAATCAACCTGATCCTGCTTAAGGGTCTCTGCTATCTCTCCAATGCGGGAGATCATCATGGACATGATATCCCGTAATGGGATACATGGTTCAGTCGTGGATGGTAAAGACATGAAATATGCTGTATTTTCGTTGGTTCCGGGAGTTCATCTTCCTTTGCTTAGTGCCTGAAATACCTGATTCCGGTAAATACCATGGCCATTTTCCTCCGGTTCGCCTCATCAATGACTTCATTGTCCCTAATTGACCCTCCGGGCTGGATAAGTGCGGTCGCTCCTGCCTCTGCAGCGACTTCGAGGGTGTCTGAAAATGGAAGGAACGCATCTGATGCAACAACGGAGCCCTTCAGGGGTAATTGTGCCTTCGAGATGGCAATCTTTGCACTGTCAACCCGGCTCATCTGGCCGGCACCAATTCCAAGGGCCCTGTTTTTATCTGCAAAGATGATGGCATTACTTTTTACATGTTTACAGACTTTCATCGCAAGCATCATGGCCGCCTCTTCATCAGCGGTCGGATCCCGGTCAGTTACCACCTGCCATTCCTCTCTCTGAACCGGCGTCACCTGAACGAGAGCACCTCCGTCAATGGTCCTGACCGCTGCATTACCTGCTGGGCAGGTGAGATGAAGGAGCCTGAGATTTTCCTTGGTCTTCAGAATCTCTCTCGCCTCGTCAGAGAAAGATGGGGCAACAAGCACTTCAATAAAGGTAGAGGCAATCTCTTTGGCAAGATCTGTAGTGACCTCCTGGTTCACCGCAACAATGCCACCATACGCTGATACCGGATCCACATCCCTGGCTGCAATGTAAACATCGCGGATGCTCTCCCCGGTCGCAACTCCGCAGGGGTTGTTGTGTTTGACGATGACTGCCGCACACTCATCAAATTCCCGAAGAAGTCCGACTGCCGCATCGACGTCAAGATAATTATTGTATGACATCGCTTTCCCCTGGAGCGGAAGACTACCGCCAATCCCACTCTCACCATAGACGGCAGCAATCTGGTGAGGGTTTTCTCCGTATCGAAGCATCCGGCCATTCCTGAACTGAACCGAATAGACGGATGGCAACTCTTCCTCACGGCCATACAGGTAGTTGCTGATGGCCCCGTCATAGGCAGCCATCCGGGCAAAGACTTTCCTGGCATAGGTGAGTCGTTCTTCTTTGGTGAATGACGTTTTGGATGATACGGCATTCATAAGTGCGGGATAATCTGCCGGGTCAATGACCACAAGGACATCCTGGAAGTTCTTCGCTGCAGCCCGTATCATCGCCGGGCCACCGATGTCGATGAATTCGATCAGTTCATCAAGGGGAAGAGACTGCTTTGTCATCTCTTCAAAGGGATAGAGGTTGACGACCACCAGATCAATCGGACCGATATTGTGCTCTTTCATCACGGCATCGTCAGTGCCTCTCCGGCCAAGTATTCCTCCATGGATTCTCGGGTGTAATGTCTTGACCCGGCCGTCCATCATCTCCGGAAACCCGGTGTATTCTGATACTTCAATGATGGGGATGCCTGCGGCGTTGAGAACTTTTGCGGTTCCTCCGGAGCTTAAAAGTTCAATCCCGGCCTGGTGCAGGGTCCGGGCAAGGTCAATGATACCTTCCTTGTTCCAGACTGAAAGGAGTGCACGCTTCATGTGGTAATACGTGGGTCATCAGGCATAATGAGGATACTGGGGCATCTCATCTGACAATCAGAACCAGAAAAAATCAGAAAAGAAAGGGTAATGAATAGATTATCTTCTTTTATCTGCTGCAACCAAGAGCACTGCCGCAAGAGACAGAACAGAGACCAGAACTCCAAGCGGCTGTTTTTGTGCAGACGGTTTATCTTTGGGTGGAGACGGAAGCGGCGGCTTTGTCGGCTTTGCCGTGACCTCAATTGAAGACTGAGTGACTATTGGAGCAATATCAAGTGTCAGTTCAGGAACCGGTGTTTCAGTCGGAGTCGGAGTCGGTGTGGGAGTGTCGGTCTCCTTTTCTGAACTATCTGATTCAGTATCTTCATTGTCAGTTCCGGATTTTTTATCGGAATCATCTTTCTCAGACTCCTTCTCCTTCTCCGGCTTAGTCTTGCTTAACAAAAAGGTCGTTTGCAGACTGGTTGTCACGCCGTCACCAGAGTTCTTCTCGGCGATATCATTCACCTCAATGGTGGCCCACGCGGTATATTCTCCTTCAGGATATTTTTCATCATCCCTGGTTTCCCAGACAGCGCCGGTGTCAAAGGGACTATAGTAGACGAATATTTTTTCAAGATTATACGTACCGGTTGGTGACTGGAGCGTCGTGAATGTGGTCTCATTCGGACCGGTCAGGTTGAGCCTGACAGGGACTCCGGCAGAACCTGGCCGCTCGTTTAACAGATACATATTGGACGATATCTTAAATGAGACAAGATTCCCCTTTTTGATCCATTCGGGTTCATGATCTATACCCTGCTCTACCACATCCATCTGAATCCAGGGATCTTCGACCTTGAACACGGGCTTTTTATTGATGAGCCCGTACCAGGTTCCGGTCTTACCGGAGAAGAATGCAGGGTCCACAAAAAAATGCCGGGCGTCCATTACTTTAGCACGGGAGTCCGGTGTTCCCTCAGGAGAACCTGAACTCCAGAAGGCTATCTCATCCCCGGCCCTGACGTTACATTCAGAGATATCAATGTCATTTTCTCCAACAAATACCGTCCCTTCCTTTGGGATCTTTGAATCCAGTGCATATGCCCCGGTCCCGAAGAGAAGAAGAGAGAGTATGAGTACCAGGAAAAATCTGGAAAAATCCATAATAAAGTATCATTTTCGTTTTTTTTAGATATTTGCGTGACGGGGTACTTTTGTGATGCGTGAACATCATATTCCATAAAGGACGAGTACTATCACGCAGTTTGCTCTTGTTATCCTGGGTCTTGTCTTTATCCTGATTGCTATCCGTCAGGTCGGCCGGTTTTCATTTCGGATCTGGCAGGTCATGCTGGCCGGGGCAGTGCTGACTCTTATTACCGGACAGATATCACCTCACGATGCAGTCCTGGCCATCAATCCCGGTGTCATGCTCTTTCTGCTTGGCATGTTCATCTTTGGGGAGGGTGTCAAAAAAAGCGGGCTTTTGGAAGACTGTATCACCTGGATCTGCCGGCATGCGAGCTCAGGTGACATACTTCTGATTCTCATCATCGGGACCATGGGACTGTTATCAGCGGTTTTGATGAATGACACCATTGCCA
>CAYWHV010000078.1:0-9360 GCA_964458045.1 uncultured Methanospirillum sp. | reverse complement strand
TCTTCAATGGTCATGGAGAACGGAGAACCGGTTTTGTTAACCGGGGAGAAACGGGCCAGGATCATGGAGGTGAATGACACATTCGCCGACCAGGGACTTCGTGTTCTTGGAATTGCTCAAAAAGTCATCACCGGTGACATCACTCCGGAAAACGCTGAAGAAGTTGAGCATGATATGACCTTCCTCGGCCTCGTCGCAATGATGGATCCTCCCCGTCCTGAAGTTGCATTGGCCGTGAAAAAATGTCATCGTGCTCATATTCGGATCATCATGATAACCGGCGATTATGGGCTTACGGCGAAGAGTATTGCCCGGCGTATCGGGATCATCACCGGTGATACCCCCCGCATCATCACCGGAGTAGAACTTGACCAGATGGACAATGATGACCTGAAAGATGCCCTGTCGAGTGAGGTCATCTTTGCACGGGTCGCCCCGGAGCATAAACTCATGGTGGTTGAGACTCTTCGGGAGACTGGAGAGATTGTTGCTGTGACTGGAGATGGCGTGAATGATGCTCCGGCTCTGAAGAAAGCGGATATCGGCGTTGCCATGGGAATATCAGGAACCGATGTCGCGAAGGAGGCGGCTGACATGGTTCTCACCGATGATAACTTTGCATCCATCGTCAATGCGGTTGAGGAAGGCCGTGCCGTCTATGCAAATATCAAGAAATTCACCGGATACATATTCACTAGTAATACCCCTGAAGCAGTTCCGTTCATCCTGTTTGCATTCAGCAAGGGACGAATCCCCCTGGCTCTTGATGTAATGCCGATTCTTACCATTGATCTCGGAACCGATCTCGTCCCTGCCCTTGCCCTTGGATCAGAACCACCTGAGCCGGGGATCATGGATAAACCCCCCCGGAACCTGAAAGAACATGTCATCACCCGGTCACTTCTTCTTCGGTCCTATCTCTGGCTTGGGCCGATACAGAGTCTTGCAGTCATGTCTGCTTTCTTGTATCAGTACTGGACGAACGGGTACTGGGGGAGAATTTTCGACCTGCCTGCAGAAGGGCCTCTCTATCACTCGGCAGTAGGAATGGCTCTTGCAGCGGTAGTTACCACCCAGATTGGGAATGTTCTGGCACACCGGACAGAACGAAGTTCTATTCTGAAAGTTGGATTTTTCACGAACCGGATGGTCTGGGCAGGAATTGCCAGTGAACTCATCATCATTCTCATTGTCCTCTATGTGCCATTTTTCCAACAGGTAATCGGAACAGCCCCCTTCCCGATAGAGAACTGGCTGTTTCTGTTTGCCTGGGCACCCGCCCTGTTACTCGCCGAGGAGTTCAGAAAGGGAGTTATTCGTATGATTGAAAAGAAAAAGGGAGTGAATATTCCTTCAGGAGGGATACCATGAAGATTATCATCATCGGGTGTGGTCGTATGGGGTCAGGACTTGCAACCCGTCTTGAACGGGCACATCATGAGATTACGGTTGTGGATCATGATCATCTGGCTTTTGACCGCCTTGGGGCCGGATTTTCCGGAACTATCATCGAACATGATGCCATGAACAAAAAATCCTTTACGATGAGTGGGATTGAAAAAGCAGATGGTCTGGCTGCAGTCACCGGAAATGATGCGGTGAACATCGTCGTCGCCCGTGCAGCCAAACAGATGTTCCGGGTTCCAAAAGTGATTGCCCGGACCCATGATCCCCGATATGCAGAGTTATACCATAAGCTGGGGATTGAGACGGTCACCAATGTTTCCCTTGGGATAGAACGGATATCTGAACTTCTGACCTTCTCTACTCTTGATATCATTCATGGGATAGGAGATGGAGAGGTCGGCATTGTCCGGTATGATATCCCTCCACTCCTTGCCGGGCACCAGGTGAAGGATCTGACCGTTCCTGGTGAGATCATTGTCTTATCACTGACCAGGAAAGGAAAGACCAGCATTCCCACACTCGGAACAACGCTTGAAAAGGGTGATGTGGTGCACATTGCCGTGGAAGAGCAGGCGGTTGACCGGTTGAAGAGTGAAATGCGTGCTGTCGGAGGTGGATAATGAGCCAGTCTGTACTGATTGCCGGGGGAGGTAAGGTCGGGACCTATCTTGCAAAGATCTTAATTGCTGACGGGTATGCGGTCACCATCCTTGAAGGAGCACCTGATGATTATCTCAAATTGGAGCAGGAACTTCATGCAGGGATCCTGATCAAAGGAGATCCGACCGATCCACAGGCCCTCATTGCCGCCGGTATAAAGAAGGTCAATGTGGTTGCGGCGGTAACCAGGTTCGACGAGATGAACCTGGTCATTGCAAGTCTTGCTAAATTTGAGTTCAGGGTGAAGAGGACCGTCGCACGGGTTAATATTCCGAAAAACGCCTGGCTCTTTACCAGAGAGATGGGGGTTGATGTCATGGTGAACCAGGCAGACCTGATGGCTCACCTGATTGCACGGGAGATGACCGTCGGTGATATGATGACCATGCTCAAGCTCCGGACCGGTGAATACTCCCTTGTTGAACACATCGTGACCAGTGGATCAGCTGCATCAGGAAAAGCAATAAAAGATCTGCACCTTCCGCAGGAATGCGTCCTGTCTGCGATCATCAGGGATAACAAACTGGTCATCCCCCGTGGGAACATTGTCCTCCATCCGGGAGATGAGGTCCTCACCGTCGCCCATGAATCAGTAACTGCACAGGTCAGACAGGTACTCCAGGACCCTTCCGGATGATCACCTGTTCCTACCTGTTCATCACCCTGCAGGTACAATACTATACATGAAATATCTGATTTTCGATACTGAATCCACGGGGCTTCCGAAGGAGGAGAAAGATCCCTTTCATTACCCTGAATACTGGCCCCGAATGGTTCAGCTGGCCTGGATACTGACCGATGGTGATACCATTATTACACAGGAGAATTTTCTCATCTGCCCGGACGGGTTTGTTATCCCATCATCCTCCATTGAAATTCATGGCATTACCAATGAGCGGGCCAAAGAGGAAGGAAAACCAATACTCGAGGTTCTCTCAGTCTTTTCAGAATCACTGGAACAGGCAGATGTTCTTGTCGGCCATAATGTCTCATTTGACCGGAGTATAGTAACCTCAGAGTTTTCACGGGCGAAACTCAATGCCCCCATCCTGAAGCTTCCCTATCACTGCACCATGAAATCCTCCTCTGATGTTTGTCAATTACCTGCGAAAGGAGGAAGACGGGGATACAAGTGGCCGTCTCTATCAGAACTTCATGAGTTTTTATTTGAAGAACCCTTTGAGAATGCTCATGATGCCGGTGCTGATGTGAAGGCATGTATGCGGTGTTATTTGGAGCTGAAAAACCGGGGACTGTTTCAGGAGCTCTGGGCGAAACCAGATCCAAAAGAGATGAAATGGAAGAAGAGGAGAAACAGTCCGTATTATTAACCGAACTGTCCTCTGACCTTCGATACATATTAAATTTTTTTATTCAAATTTAAATTTTCCATTGGGAACGATTAATTCAAACCGTGCTCCCTGTCCGAATACCCCGTTCTCCCGAATCCTGATCCCGGTGATTGCAAGGATTTCACTGACAAAATATAATCCCATTCCCTTTTTCATATCATTCCTTCGTGTCATGGGTTATGAATGATTATCGACGAATAAAGTATACGTATATACGTAAACGAAACCTGAATCTCCAGGTTATGTTATTTAATATTTAGCGTAAGGGTTGACCTATCCAACCCTTTTTTCATATGAGAAGTATAATGATATACATTATATCCTCATTGAAATATGGTGTAGGATTTTTTCGAATCGCATAAATCTTTCTTAGCATATATGACTGTCATAAAAATTCTGCTTGTGGATGACCAGGCAGAACTTCTGGATATTACCCGGATCTTTCTTGAAAGGGGCGGGGACATTGTGGTTGAAACCAGTACATCAGCTGTTGCCGCGATAGAAATGCTCCGGGAACATAAATATGATGCCATAGTCTCCGATTATGAAATGCCCCAGATGGATGGGATTGAGTTTTTAAAAACCATCAAGAGGATGGGGCTTGAAAAACCCTTCATCATATTCACCGGAAGAAGCCGGGAAGATATTGTTATTGAGGCATTAAATTCCGGAGCTGATTTTTATCTTCAGAAAGGCTCTGAACCGAAAGTTCAGTTTGCCGAGCTCCGGAACATGATCCATCAGGCCGTCATGCGCAAGAGGATAGAAGAAGCTCTCCTTCAGTCTGAAACAAATTATAAAACCCTCGTTGAATGTACCCAGGATTCAATCTACATGGTTGACAAGCGGGGAAAATATCTTTTCATGAACTCTCATCACAAGGCCCGTCTTGGAATCACTGACAAAGATTGTCATAATTATTACTATGAGGATCTTCATACGGATGAAGAAACAGTCTGCTTTTTAAATCTCATCAGAGAGGTCATTGAAGAGAGCAGACCCCTTCATGATGAATATAAAAAAGGCGATCGGTGGTTTGTCAGAACTATCAGTCCGGTCAGGAATGAAATTCTTGATCTCACGATAGCTGCAACGGTCATCTCAACAGAAATAACTCATACCCGGACTCTTGAAAAGACCGTCTGCACCCTTGAGGAGCATTATAAAATCCTTGTCGAAGCTATGCAGGATTCAATTTATGCAGTTGATCCTGAATGCCGATATAGGTTCATGAATACTCATCACCAGAAAAGGCTGGGTATTTCCGGGGATTACATCGGCACATCATATGGCGATTATCATGATGCTGCTGCAACCAGCCGTTTTGTATCGCATATTCAAAAGGTTATTGATACGAAAAAGCCGGTATGTGAGCGATATACAGAAGATGCCCGGATATTTATCAGGACATACAGCCCGGTCATAGATCCTGAGTCACAGAAGGTTGCAGAGATTGTTGTCATCTCTATCGAGCCTCAGGAACGGTCCGAAAATACCCAATAATCCTCTATCGATTTACTCTATTTTACAAAAATCCGGATGCCTACTATGCTGCGGTGTATCCGGTTCTATATGAATAGTAATGGTTGAACGGGGAAATGCTGTTTTCAGGTCTGACTCCAGGTGATCGGTCAGATCATGTGCCTCTTTAATCGATTGAGTTCTGTCAAGAACCAGGTGAAATTCAATAAAAACCTCAGGTCCTGCCCGCCTGGTCCGAAGGTTATGAAAATTCACAAAATCTGACCGGTGATCACACATGATTTCCTTGATACGATCCTCTTCGTCATCAGTCAGCCGGTGATCACTTAAGTGGTAATATGAACTTCTGGAAAGGTCAAATGCAGCCCGCATGATGACAAGGCCGACTGCGATGGCTATAAATGAATCAATGATGAGAATTCCGGTAATTTGAATGAGGATGAGGCCGAAAAAAACTCCAAGGGATGTATAAACGTCCGTCCTGAGGTGCCAGGCATCACTTTCCAGTGCTATTGATTCAGTTTCCTTTGCAACATGCATCAGGCGGTTGGAAACGAACGCATTGATGATTGCCGACACTCCCATGACTCCGATACCGGCATACATGAGTAAAGGGTCAGGAACTTCAGGCTCAGGAAGGAGTATCTGATGCACGGATTCGAAGATAATCACAAATGCCGCTGCAAATATAAGCATCGCTTCGAATAATCCTGAAAAGTCCTCAAATTTTCCATGACCAAACGCATGTTCATCGTCCGGAGGTTTTCCTGATGTTTTGACTGATATATATGCGATTCCTGCAGCGATAAGGTCCATTCCCGAGTGAATGGCTTCTGAAAGAATTGCAACAGATCCCAGGGATACCCCGACCATAACTTTCAGGGTGACGAGTATGGAGTTTGAAAAAACGGATAATCGTGCGGTTCGTTCTTTCTTCTTCTGAAGAGCAGCGTGATCCATGGGTCTGTTTTCCGTCTGTATCAGGTTAGGGGTGCGGATAAAAAAAGAGATCGAAAAGAGGGCTGCCTGGGTTTGAACAACATTACTCTCTGATAATCACATTCTCTCTTTCGGTAAACGGATTTGTCCGGACCGCAAGTGAATGCAGATAGGGGTAATTGATCTTCAGGTATGCAAGGTATGAAAGCCAGACCGGAATCATCATTGAATAGCACCGGGTGATATCACCAGATATATGGCCGACATCACTGTCAGGAAGATTATTGCATTCTCCCCGGTGTTTGAGTTCCTCCGTGAGATGAAACACTGCCTGCAGTACGTCGGTAAATGATTCATGCTCCAGCAGTACCGGGTTTTCCAGCATTCGGACCAGGAGATCTTCTTTCGTCACCAGCATATTTCGCAGGGGTATCAGGTCCTGACAGGAGATAGTAACCGTGCAGGGTACTGTCATGACCTCTTTTTGCTTCTTCCGGTATTGTGCAGCATCCCAGGCGGGGAGAGGAGAAAAAAAGGCGTTCTTCTCTTGTTGGTCCTTGTCATGTTCTGAAAAGAACCTGAGCAGGGGAGTTCCGATCTCTGAGAAGAATACTCCAATGACCATGTTCAGTTTATTGAGCTTGTTCTTCATGGCCCGATGCTCAAGCATCTGATGTAATATGAGGGTAACAAGGAGAACTTCAATCGGGAGGAATGCCAGGTCATGAATGGTATAAATCAAAATATGATGGAAATCATGAAAAATCTCGAAATGAAGTAAAAAGAGAAGAAAAGAAGTACAACAGAGGGATAAGGCAAATAAGATTAACCAGTTTCTGTTCGATATCATTTGTTATGTATACGTTCGTATTTCCCGATGAGTCTTTCTTTTCAAAAAAGGTTATGCAGCATAGATGTCTCCAGGCCCGGTTGCATAGAGCCAGTATCCATGCCCTGATTTAAGCAGGCGGTCATCCGAATGAATCCCTGACCCTTTCCTGATAATGACATCCTCATATTTTTGCATGCTCTCATCATATCCGATAAGATATGTCCAGCTGTCACCCAGGGAACTCATCGCATTCTTCGCCTGAACCGGTCCGGTCCCCGGAGATCCGATAGCGTTCCAGCCAGGTTCTACTGATTTTTTCCCGCCACTGACAGGGTCAAGCCAGAGGGTTGTATCTACCCGGTCCTTTGAGTAAATCCAGTACCCGGCCACCGGGTGCAGAACCGTATCACGGTTTACCTTTGTCCATCCATAGGTCTGGTTTGGAAATTCGAATATTGAGTGTCCATTCGTCTCTATGGATCCAAACATTGCTGCGGTATCACTTCCGGGAGAGAGGGATTTTGGCGGAGTAAAGAAATTCCAGCCTGGCATCAGGGTAAGAATATATTTGCTACCGGTTCCGGTGACCGTGATGTATGCTAGTTTTAATTCAGTGTCACTCCCCTTCGGGCCGGTGACGGTCAGGTTCACATTATAGGACCCGATATTCTCATATACATGATAGGGGTGTTGTTCTGATGAGGTTGTTCCATCTCCAAAATCCCATAGCCAGCTCTCGATTGTACCGAGGGAGGTATCTCTGAATTGGACATTCAGGGGAAGGATACCTGTTCTGGGTTCTGCTTCAAAGGCTGCCGAAGGGGGAACAGAGTCAGGAACGGCGAGTGGCAGTTCATCAACATTCTCTCCCCCGATTCGGTAGACCTCATCACAAAACCCGTCTCCGGTCTCATCCTTGTGAGTCTCTGAAAAACCGGTTCCATCAGGAGCCGCCCAGAAATTACCGCCGATGTAGGGCCCAAGGACAATATTAGGTCCGGTTGCCTTTGGAATATTCCATGTGACTTTTGTATCTGCTGTCAGGGCAACATTCTGGGTATTATTCAGGTAATTATCATAGATGGTCACCCCGGTCCCGGTCACAGCAAGCCCTGCCTTTTCATTTTCTGCTATTGCATTCCCCTTCACAATCGAGTTATATGCAGAAACAAGCCTGAGTGCTGCTGCCTCTTTTGTCCAGACGACGGTGTTATTCGAGATATCAAGATATGAACTTGACTCTCCGTAGATTGCATTGCTGGTAGAGTTCCAGATGATATTTCCATCAAGAATTCCACCTGAAACACTTTCAAACCTCACCCCGGCATAATTCTCAAAGATCCAGTTATTTCTGATAACCGCCTCGTTCCCTCTGACCGCTACACCAGGGCGGATGGCAGTCTCTGACCAGGCCCCGGTCAGGGAAAAGTTCTCAACCGTCACTCCGGCGGCAGTGATACTGACCGGTGTTCCGGTAAACTGTGCATCGATGATCGGTTTTTGCTCATCAGCACTGTTCTCTCCGAGAAGAGTGATCGGTTTATTGATGGTCAGTTTTTCAGGGTAATAGCCATACCTGACAAGAATGGTTGACCCGGGCGGAGCGGTGTTGATCGCTTCCTGGATGAGTGAATGATCATCAGGAACAATGATCTGTGTCGGTTCGGAGATGGTGATGTAGTTCTTCTTCACCATCATCGATTCCCCGGCCGGGGTATCACTCGTGAGGGTGACGGAATACACACCGTTATAGGTATAGGTATGGATGGGATTTTGTTCGGTTGAGGTGGCCCCGTCACCAAACTGCCAGAGCCAGCGTTCCGGGTTTCCGGTTGAGATATCATGGAAGGTCACGGTCAGCGGTGCACTGCCACTGGTGGGCTCTGCGTAAAAATCAGCCTTTGGCCCGGAGATCAGCCGGTATCCTGCACGAATACATGCATTTCCCTGTGGATCCCAGGTGGTCAGGTCAGACCACTTTCCGGTGGATGTTTTCACATAACTCTGCCCGGACTGTGCTGTCGCTTTACTGCTATATCCTGGCACCGGGTATTCAACCGGGATGGGAAATCCATAGTCCGGTGTGTTAAAATCAACTGCAATTGAGAATTTCTCTCCCTTCTTTACCTGTACCGGGAGATCAAACTGAAGTGAGTGGTAGCCGGGGATCTGGTACACCTCACCATTTGACGTAGCGACCGGAGAGGAGCCAGCCGGTCCGGTATCAGGATTCAGGTAGACGGATGCTGTGACCGTTGTCCCGACCTGAGGTATGTAAAACCCGGCACTTGTCACTTCGATATCGGCATCGGCAGTGAACACATTTGCAGCAGAGGCATCAGCAAATCCAAATCCGAAACTGTTCACCCAGCCCAGGGTATCATATCCATAGTTCCCATCCGAATTATCAGTCGCAGCGGTGAATGCAGATATCCGTTTTGCAATCAGGGTGTCGTAATACGAGATATAAAAAAATCCATTATCTCCCCAGTTCGTACCCCAGCTGTTTGCACATATAAATGCCCCGTCACCTGCAGGTTCACTATTGAAATTCGATGCAGCAAAGGTGTCATCCCAGCCGATTATGGAGATCGCATGATTTGGGGTTGTCCCATCAGGATTGTAATACCCATTCGTTTCGGTATTGAAATACTGGTCATCATAGAGGATGGTTGTGTACAGACATCC
>CAYWHV010000077.1:2004-9465 GCA_964458045.1 uncultured Methanospirillum sp. | reverse complement strand
ATAATATCATTTTATCCGTTTTATCACCCTACTACTTCGTATGCCATCTTCTGACCTCATCCCCATCTATCATGCTGACACCGGAACCGTTCGGGAGCTTAGGAAGGTCATCAGAACCGACGAGGAATGGAACCAAATACTGGATAAACCCGTCTTTGATGTTGCGAGAAAAGCAGGGACAGAACCAGCGTTCTCCGGAGCATTTTACGCAACCAAGATAGCCGGTCTGTACCGGTGTGCCTGTTGTGGAACCGACCTCTTCTCGTCGGTTGATAAATTTGATTCCGGGACCGGCTGGCCAAGTTTTTCCGGACCGGTATCACCCATGAACATCAGGACCAGGCAGGACACGAGTTTCGGAATGGTGAGATCAGAGGTTCTCTGTGCTCTCTGTGATGCTCACCTGGGACACGTCTTTGATGACGGGCCACCACCCACTGGAATGCGGTATTGTATGAACTCTGCATCCCTGGTCTTCTTTCCGGGTGTCATCGCAATACGGCAGGAGTAGATTAGGATTAACATCTCCTGAAATACCTCTCCGGCACCGTCATCTCAAACCTGACCCCTTTACCCGGAGTTCCGGTCTCTTTGATAGTGATATCGGTGATGGAGAGGATCTCCCTGATGAGAAAGAGACCAAGACCGGTATTCTTTCCATATCCCCGTTTGAAGACCTTCTCTTTCTCATCTTCGGAAATACCTGAGCCGTTGTCCTCATAGATCATGCGGAGAAGAGACCCTTCATCTGCATAGGAAACCCGGATCTCTGTCACCGACCCACCATGACGGTTTGAGTTCTCAACCAGGTTATACATCACTTTGACCAGCATCTGGTCGGCGAATATCTCATAACACTGGTCCGGGAGCTGCAGGGAGATATCCTTTACAAGACTCGATATCGTAGGATTTTTAAAAATTACCGGGATACGCTGCCACATGGGTTCAAGAACCCCGAGATCCTGGTAGCTCCTGGTAAATTCGATCAGGTGCTGAATCTCCTTACCGCTGAATTCAATCGCTTCCAATTGTTTCTTCTGCTTTGGATCTGCTATCACTTCCCTCAGCAGGAAACAGTAGTTCACTATCACCATCACATGATTGAGAATATCATGCCGTGTAATGGACGAGAGAATATTAAGCTTGTTATTCGCCTGGGAGAGGGCAGCATATGACCGTTCAAGCTCCTCTTTCCTGCTTACCAGCTGGTCCCTGTTATCAGAAAGGTTTGCTACCATCTGGTTGAAGGAAAGAGAGAAATCGCCCATAAAATCAACCCGCTGGGAGAGATCACCCTCGGCAATCATCTTTGCCTGCCAGGTCAGGTGACGGAGTGATGACTGGAGAGCCTTCAGGGGACCGGCAAGAAACCCTCTGAATGATAATGGGGTATTCAGATCTCCATCAGACATGCAGGAAACAAAAGAATGCATCTCGTGTATCTTTCCAAGAATATTTTTGAGTTTCTCCTGTTCTTCTGGTGAACCAGGGAGATCGGGAGGGATATCTCCCCCTCTCTCAATCATCTCTTCAATCAGGGTCAGTGCATCAGGGCCGGTGGTATCTGTCATAAAAAACCTGTCAGGGGCTGCGGACATTGGCCTCAAACCGGCAGGTCCTATCTCCGGTGCACCAGCAGTCAACCTCCCTGACCTCGTACTCCTTACCAGTCATCTCTTCAAGTATGCCTCCGATAAAACCCTCGTCAAAGGTGCAGACCGGATAATCAAGTTCAGGAAGACCGGAGCAGTCAAGATCCTCGGCAACGGTGAGAGTAAAGCTCCCATTCATCTCATCAGCCTCCTCTACCCGGAGAATACCAATACCCAGCTCCCTGAGTGTCTCCTGAAATTTCCTGATGAAATCATGCATTCCGGAAGTGTCTGAGAGCAGGTGATGATAGAACTCCTTCCCGGAAAGACGCCCCGCTTCCCTGAATATTGTATCTGCCTCAACATCACCATACCGCTGCTCAAGCACATCACGGAGCGTATACTGCATGAGCCGGTATACCTCAAGCCGGGTAGTGTTCCCAAGGTTCGGCCTGCCTTTCTCTATATCACCCAAAAGCTCCCATTTGAACTCATATTTTCTTGACTGGCCCATAATGTATCTCGTATGTTTCAGGTACCTAATCTCACTTTCCTCACCCGGCCTTGCATATCAGACATAGAGGACAGCGACTTCCCCAGGGTCGGTCTGAAACATCCGGATATTATATCGTTTCACACCGCCGTCAGCAAAAAGAGTGACATTATCCATAGAGTCCCGTCCGCCCTCCATAGCAATCTTTCTGCATATGGTGCAGATCTGCTGGCCTTCTTCATCCTGAAAAACCTCTTCTATCGGTCTTCCCGGTGCACATCTCCCGCTTATTCCAGTCATCTCTTCAGCAGCGGGATTACCCCCATGACAGACCAGTCGTCCATCCGCCTCTATCCTGAAAATCTGCAGACCAAGTGGCAGATGCTGAATTACTCTGACCAGCTTCTCTTCTGACTCCTTCTGGGGGGTAATATCCCTGAGACTCTCGATTGCCCCGGCTTTTTTCCCATGCTGATCATACAGGAAGGAAGCCCTGGCCAGGAAGAAGTGTTTCCTTCCGGCGATGTGGAGCATACCCTCTGCGGTGATGATGGTATCTTCCCGGCGAAGTGACGGATAGGACTGTTCAACCTTGGGGTCAGGACGAAGGAGCAGATCGATGATCATGGGCCGACGTGACCCGTAGAACGAGACTGCATGGGCATATGCCCCTCTTCCCATCATGTCTTCAGCACGGGTATTGGTGATCCGCTCAATCTCCCGGTTCCATGCGATGATGATCCCCTCGGTATTGATGGCAAAGGTTGCATCAGGAAGAAAATTGATGATATCATAAAACCGCTGCTCTGATGCTTTTATTGCCTGAATGGCCCTTCTTCGCTCTACTGCAGTCTCGATCTTGTGGGCAATATCTGCAAACTGCAGCTTTGGATCGCCTCCTTTCTGGACATAAAAGTTTACCCCGGCGTTGACCGCATCTCCTGCAACCCCCTCATCGCCGCGTCCGGTAAAGAGAATAAAGGGGATATCACCACATTGTTTTCTGACAAAACGGAGGAGTTCAATGCCATTCATCCCCGGCATCTGGTAATCGGAGATGATCACATCGTATGTGTTCTCCTGCAGAAGTTTGACCGCCTCCTGCCCTGACAGAACCCCGGTTACCGAAAAATCTCCTGCCCGCTTAAGAAACAAACGTCCGATATCTACCAGGACCGGTTCATCATCAACAAAAAGCACAGAGATCATATCTGATGGAAGATCTCGCGTATACGATGATTAAAGGTTCCGACGTACATCACAAAAGAGGGAGAAATCCTTACCCTGACACCGGATCAGGATCTGAACGGTCAGATTTTTCGCCTGATTTATTGGTATATCCGATACGGTAATGTTTTTCAAGAAATTTCAGGATCTTTTCTGATTCTATCCACCTGCTGTCCAGCTGGTCGATCATCTTGTCAATCTCCCATACCTGGTGCGTAATGCGGGGATAGGATGTCTCATCCTGAAACTCTGCACAGGCAAGGATCACGGCAAGAGGATTTCTGATCCCGTCGTTGAGGATTGCAAGCTCGGCAAGGTTTCTTTTAAGCTGGAAGACTGCGGTTGCATTCTCCTCTTCCAGATCCTTCTCCCTGGTGATATCCACTCCAAGAGCGATGGTTGCCCGGAGCGATCCTTGATTATCCTTGATATTTGCAGAATTCCACTTCAGTATCCTGATTTCACCGGTTTTGATCCGGACTGGGATCTCGGTTGACTCAAGATGCATCCCAAGGCTGGTGAGATGGATGATTGAGAACAATCGTTCGGTCTCATTGTCGGGCAGAATGCACCGGATGGTCATTCCAATCAGTTCATCCTGGGTATATTGGGTGATATCCTCAAATGCCTGATTAATCTGGGTAATATTCCCCTCTTTATCCCAGACGATGATCGGTGTCCCGGCATGGGTGATGAGATTTCGGAGGTATTCACTTTTCTCTCTCAGTTGTTCTTCTGCCTCGACTCTCCTCGTGATATCGGAAAATATCATCGCAAAACCGTTCTCAAGCCAGGGAGAGACGGATATGGAAAAATGTTTTGAGGGGCTTGCGAGGAATTTTTCAAAAAATATGGGATTTTTTGTCTCCACGACCGAACTACACTCTTCAAGACAGGGGACATACCCGATAACATCAGAGATACATCTCGCCCTGACCATATCGGCAGTATACCGGAATATCTCCTCATACCGGAGATTAACATCTTCAAACCTGAAGTCAGTTGGATTCCCGTCCTCATCCCTGATGAGCGTGAAGAGAGCGACCCCTTCGGCCATGTGAGTATATAAAAACCGGAACCTCTCTTCACTCTCTTTCCATCCTTCTTCAGATCTCTTCAGGTCCACTACCTGGCGGATCCGATGGGAAAGCATGGCAAAATTATAGGCTGGATCCCCTTCCTTCGTAAGATATCCGGACAGTCCTTCGTTAATTGCCTCAACAATCTCCATCTCCTGACCACGGCAGGATACCAGGATAAACGGGATCAGATTCCCTTGTTTTCGGAGGGTGCGCAGGAAATCCAGACCAGATGATACCGGCATAATATAATCAGAGACGATGATATCATACCCGGTTTGTTGTAAGCGCGTGAGTGCCTCTTGTGCAGATGATGCCGTATCAACGACAAACTCCCCGGTTTTCTCGAGAAATGTCTTTGATAAGAAGAGCATATTAGGCTCATCGTCCACACAGAGGACTGAAATCATCATGTTATGGATGAACGGTTATAAGTAAAAGATTTTGCACTGCAACCTCTGATGATTTAACCAGACCGCTTTTATGCCAAGTTAAGAAATCACCATCAATGAGAGCCTGATGTTCAATTATATCAATAGATAATTCACACAGACCGGTTTGATCAAATGGCCGTCTGGAAATACTGAGTATCGGCAAAGCAGGGTGCCATTATGACACAGATCTTCTTGAGGTAAAAAAACGGGATGAAAAACCTGGATAATCGAATAATTACAGATAATTATTCCGACGAAGCCAGTCCCGCTGGGGTGGTGTATACCGGTAGGTTATATCGCACTTGTCATCCTGGAAACTCCAGGGAACAATGATAATGATATCACCTTCCCGTATCCAGGCTCTTTTTTTCATCTTTCCTTTAATTCTGCCAAGACGGGTAACCCCATCAGAGCACCGGACCCTGATGTGATTTGCACCCATCATCAGCTCAGCAATTGCAAACTGCTCGCTATTGGATTTTTTGGGTAGACGGACCCTGATAACTTCATCTCCCGGCCCCGGCCCTTCGGATGCAATTACTTCCTCTTCCTGTTCATCGTCTATATTACTAATCAAACCCACTCCGGATTTTATTAATTGATGTATTGTTTTTCTACCAGAAGAAAGTATGTGCAATTACCCATATCATCAAAGATTCTCCATTCCCGGGTGAATGGGAGCCTGCACCACAATGAAGGTAAACATTCATGGTTTTGCACCATTATACTCTATCATAAGAACCATGACACAGAACCTCCATGAACTGAAGACCCTGCTCGATGATGTTGGTGAGGGCCATCGTCTGACAACCGCTGAAGCAGAATACCTGTTTAAAATCCGGGATCGTTCATCGTTCCTCATCGCAGCAGCAGCTGATGCCCTCCGGGAGAAGAAATGTGGCAATGCTGTCACCTGGGTAAAAAACCAGAACATCAACTGCTCGAATCTGTGTGTAAACTCCTGTGGTTTTTGTGGGTTTTCCTGCAAACCAGGCGATCCAAAGGCCTATGAACTGACGCCAGAAGAGGTCGGGGAAAAAGCAGCACTGGCGGCATCCCGTGGTGTAACCGAGATCTGTACCGTGAGCGGGCTGCACCCTGAATATGACCTAAACTCATATCTCTCCATATACCAGGCAATCAGGGAGAATGCACCAGGAGTTTATATCCATGCCTCTAATCCGATGGAAGTTGCATATGCTGCACGAAAATCAGGATGTTCTACGAAGGAGGTGCTTGAAGCATTCAGAAATGCCGGTGTCGGGACATTATGCGGAACTGCAGCCGAGATTCTTGTTGATGAGATTCGTGATATCATCTGTCCGGATAAAATATCAACTGATGAATGGGTACGGATCATCAAAGAGTCACATGACTCCGGGCTTCGATCAACAGCGACTATCATGTACGGACATTGTGATTCAGTTGAGAATCAGGTAGCACATCTCTCCATATTACGTGATATTCAGGATGAGACCAATGGTTTTACGGAGTTTGTTCCGTTATCGTTCATCCATCCCGGGACTCCCATCTACAAGAAGGGAATCGCACGTCCGGGTGCGACCGGAAGAGAGGATATGCTCATGATCGCCGTCTCACGCCTCTTCCTGGATAATTTCACCAACATCCAGGTATCATGGGTAAAGCTCGGGCTGAAAATGGTGCAGATAGGACTCATGTCAGGTGCGAATGATATCGGGGGCACCTTATATGAAGAGAGTATATCATCATCAGCCGGTGCAAAGGCTGGTGAATACCTGGACCCTGCAGATATGCAATATATCTCTGAGGACCTTGGGAGACCTCTTGTTGAGCGAAGAACAGACTATTCACCGGCACATTAAATCTCTTTTTTCGTTCCGGTGGCAAATAAAAAAAAGGTGGAGTGATTACACCGGGAAGATCTTTCTCCCGTATACCTCGTTGATGACCTGCCCCATCCCGATGTAAAGTGCAAGAAGACCTGCAATCAGTCCTGCTCCACCACCAAGAGTCACCAGCATGGAGATTCCGGTCAGTTCTCCGGCAACCAGAAGAGCCACTAATACTACCACGAAGAACAGGGTTACCTGCAATACCCGGTGCATCCTGAATGAACAGACAAATAAGCCAAAGGCGAACAACCCCCAGACACTGAGAAATGCTGCCAGTTCAGGATTTGTTGGTGCACCAATCAGTCCCATCTTGGGGAGCAGAAGGATAAAGGCAAATGATATCCAGAAAAATCCAAAGCTTCCGAATGTGACCATTCCAAAGGTATTATTCTTTTTCCATTCAAGAATTCCGGCAATTACCTGTGCTATACCGCCATAAAATATTGCCATTGAAAGGATGGGGCTTCCAACCGCAGTAATACCTGCATTGTGAAGACTGAGCAGGATCGTTGTCATCCCGAATGCACACAGGCCAAGGGGTGCCGGATTTGCTGTATCATCAACGAGAAATATGTTGTTTCTGCTTCTTTCATCAATAGGTTCCATACTATTCTTCTGACCGGCTGTCGATGCATATCATGAGCCGGTGCAGAACCTCATGATATATGCACCAGATGATCATCTAAAGGTTATTATTTGAACCACAATCAGGACCCCCATACTGAGCTTGTGAACCACCCCACCATTTCAACAGGAGACAGG
>CAYWHV010000077.1:0-1904 GCA_964458045.1 uncultured Methanospirillum sp. | reverse complement strand
ACAGGAGACAGGCAACCTGATGAGGCCATGGGATATATCAATGTGCATGAAATCGAATCGCGTTTCGCAGATTACCTGGGGGATTGGATTATTCCTTGGGATCTCTCTGCTCCTGATGATGGCCGGTGGGGTCAGTGCTGCCCCACAGGAAGAGCGGATACCAACGATGATCTCAATTGCCCTTGATCCGGCAAACCCACAGCTTGGGCAGCCTTTTTTCATAACCGGCACACTCGTTTCAAGCAGCGGGGAACCTCTCGGGAACAAGTGGATAACGCTTGAGTCAACCGCTGCGGGTGCAACCCCGGGAAAGTTCCAGTACCTGAAGGTTGTGAGGACCGAACGTGATGGATCCTACTCTTTCTTCAGACCGGCAGCGTCACCCCCTGAAGATCTTCAGGTCAGGTTCAAGGGACTGTACCCGTATGCTGCATCAGTGTCAGAAGTGGTAACCGCTAAAAAATAATAAAAAATAATTTTTATTTTAGAAATGCGAGCATCGTCGCAGTCTGGTTAATATGACCGATATACTCTTCTCCATACGTTGAAAACCCGATAGTCGGGATATCAGAAAAGAGCTTTCCATATGCTGCGTCGTTTCCTTCCTGCTTGAGCTGTAGTGTCCGGAGGATACAGTTGAAGTTAATGAGTGCCTCTATTGGAGTTGCTTTGTTCTTCTCTTCAAGCATCTTTTTTGTGTCAGCGATGATGTCAGTTGAAGCGAGGACATCAAGGTCCACCCCTTCCCTGACCTGACAGTAAAAGTATACGGCATCTTCTTCAATCCGTTGTGGACTGCGGACAAAGGGTTCATCTCCGGCCATCAGACCAACCGGATTTTTCATGAAATGCGACGCTGCATCAGAGCAGGACACTCCAATCGCTTCGGCATATGCAATAGCAGCCGGTTTTCCATTAAACTCAATCACCTTCCGGGATGCAGGATCCACCTTTGTCGGAGTCAGTTTTTTCCCGAGCGAGCAGAAAGACTGGGTCTTAATGATGTCAAACTTCTTCTTCGGTTCAAGTATTGCGAACACGGCGGTATTTGAATAGGCCTTGCCATTCAGGTAGACATAGGTTGCGGAGAAGGCGAGATCATCTCCGGCAGAACCTCCAATCACCTGGATGTTGGTAAGATCTCCGATCCGCTCCATGGTTGACTCCTCTGCTCCTGAAAGACCATCAAAGAGGATAAGCCCGACATAACGTGCAGGATCAAGGGATATCGGGGTAGACCCGGTTGCTCCGGCAAGACGTTTGAGGGTATCATCGGCAAAGTCCGGTGATTTGAGCGATATCGTATCGGCGTGAACATTCTGTATCGTGTCTGCATCCATTGCCATGGCAACGACTGAATTATTCAGCATAGAGCCGGAGATTATCTCTCCTGCCGTTGAGCAGCCAATGACGGTGGAATCAGGGAAGGCATTCTTCATCGCTGCGCTTATCCCGTCCGGACCATAGGAGGAGGAGGCAAAGAACAGAACCAGTACTGGCTTTAACTCTCCCAGGGTTGTTCGGAGTTCATCGGCAGCGGCATAGGGGTCCGGATGTTGTGACTGTGCGACTTGTACTGACATAGTTATACCTTTAAACTGATTCCCATCTCATTTGCAACCTGCATGATGGTGTTGATGACTGCTGGATCATCATCTGACTGTTCTGTATACTTTTTCGCATCAATGCCCTTCAAAAGAAGTTTTGTCCGCGTTGTGGTGGCAATTGACGCACTTCCCTGAGACCTCTGCTCTATCAGGGAGTCAATGAGCTTTTTGATCTTCCCGGCCATGATACTAGTACCTTACCAGATGCGTTATATTAAAACATCGAATGAGATTTCCCAGTCGGGTTAAGCCAATCCTATGTCCTCATTCCAGAGTTCCGGCTTTTCGCGAATAAAG
>CAYWHV010000076.1:0-9548 GCA_964458045.1 uncultured Methanospirillum sp. | reverse complement strand
GCCATGACTTCAACATCATAGGCATTATTGCCTCCGGCATTCTCAATATCCAGGCTGACCTCATAGGTGATGGTATTCGTTTCAGGTGATACATTCACCTGCTGCATGGTCGGCACGATAGTAAGTTCAGGAGGAGCATAACTGCTGCATCCGGCACACAGGATAAACCCTGCACACAGAATAAAGATAGATATAAAGAGGATTCGTTTCATGATTCCCGCCCCAGTTCTGTAATTTTTACTTCTGCCTCAGCCAGCCGGTCCTCACATGATCTGACCAGAACCATCCCCTGTTCATACAGGGTAATCATCTCATCAAGACTGGTGTTGCTGTCTTCCATCTTTCGAACGATCTCTTTTAATTCACCTATCAGTTCTTCATACTTTTTTGTCATGGTACACCTGTGTTATCGCTGCATCTGCTGATCCATCCATTAGTCGAATCGTCACCGTGTCGCCAGGAGTAAGCTCAGCGCATGATCTGATCACGTTTCCTGCAGAACTGACCATGCAGTACCCTGCCTGAAATATTGCTTCAGGACCCCGTGCCTTGAGAAGGGCTGACAATGATGTGAGTTCAGCACGCTCTGCCTGAAGTCTGACCAGAGCTGCACAGGAGAGCCGTCCTTTCATTTCAGCAAGGAATGCTTTCCGTTCCGGAAGTTCGCGTTTCAGGAACACCAGAGGATTTTTTCCCTCAAGGCGGCCACGAAATTCGGCAAGTCTGGAATGTGCCCGGTCTTTTACCCCCTGTGCACCCCGAACCATCCGGTCGGTCAGATCTGCAAGAGCTTCCTGCCGTATCCTTACTTCACGCAGTAACCGGGGAGAGGAGAGGCGATCTCTGATTCCGTTCAGGTCTTCCTCTGCTGATTCAAGCCGGTTCATGAGCTGGAGGAACATACGCTTCTTCATATGCATGAGAGCATCGAGCTCGCTCTCCCGGTCAGGTACACATTGCTCTGCTGCATGAGAGGGAGTAGAGGCACTCACATCAGCGGCAAGGTCGGCAAGGGTGATGTCCACTTCATGTCCGATAGCGGCAATTACCGGAACCGGGCAGGTGACGATTGCTTCTACTACACAGGGGTGATTGAATGCAAAGAGATCCTCATAACTCCCCCCTCCCCGACCAACTATGAGAACATCCACCGTATCCTGCACCCTGATGATAGCACGGGCGATCTCCTCATGAGCGGAAATTCCCTGCACCGTGGTTGGGGACAGAATTATCTCAGCAGGGAACCGCTTTGAAATGACATTTCTGATATCATGGATCACCGCCCCGGTCGACGAGGTAACCACCCCGATCCTGACCGGATACTTCGGGGGAGTACGTTTTCGTTCAGGACTGAACCATCCTTTCGCGGCCATCTCACGCCTCCACCCCTCGATCAAAAGTGCCCGCTCCCCGGCACCTGACGGCCTCATCTGGGTTATCTGAAAGGAGTACCGGCCACCAGGTTCGTAATGAGAGATAGAGCCATAGGCACGGACCTCCATCCCATCATCAGGTGTAAAATCCAGGTATCGTGCGGCACTTTTCCATATCGTACATGAAACAACCGACTCCTTTCCGGCAACCTGTTCTGAGAGGGAGAAATACAGATGACCAGAACTGTGTCTCTTAAAATTGGTAATCTCCCCGGTTATCCAGATATTCTGCAGGGCTGTGTCCTCCAGGAGCCGGGTAATCATTCTGGAGACTTCTGAAACCCGGAGTGTCACGGGGCCCTCCTTTTTATTCCAGTTGTCAAGTGTTGCCTGGTCCATGATCACCTGATCGATTATCTTCATCCGGATAGATAATGTCTGGTAATGGATATTTCGTTCTCAAGTATGTTCTTTCATGATGCCACCCTTGAGGAGATCTTCCGTGCTCCTGGTGCATCCGGAGCAGATTCCCTTGAGTTCTGGCTTGAGACTCCGGACTTCTGGCTGAAAGGACTTTGCCCTGATGATCTGAAGAACCAGATGGCAGCGAATCCCACCAGATCTCCTGTATCAGTACATGCCCCGGTACTGGACCTGAATCCCTGCTCAATAAACCCGGATGTACGGGCGGTCTCAATCAGGTGGATCGAGCGGTCGATAGAACTTGCAGAGCATATCGGAGCGTCCATCTGTACCATCCATCCAGGCAGGAGAACCGCCAGAAGGCCGCCAAGCATCACCGATTATCAAAGGCTTGGATCCATGCTTGACTGTATCGAAAGGATTGCAGACGAGGTCAGGGTGAAGATCGCCATAGAAAATATGGAACCTGCGGTAAATGCCCTGCTGACAACTCCGGATGAAGTTATGAAAGTTCTTGATGAACGATCATGGCTCTCCTTCACGTTTGATTATGCTCATGCAATAGGGAGCGGACCCCCTGTTGTCTCATCTTTTCTCGAGGGAGGAGGGGAAAGGATTGTAAATATTCATCTTTCCGGAGGAGAAAAAGGACGGATGCATGGTCCTGTCAGTGAAGATGAAAAGGCGATTCCTTTCCTTGCAGAACTCAGGAAAAAAAAGTATGACGGGCAGATAACCCTGGAGATCAATGACCTGGTTCTGCCTTTCGAATTGTCATACCTGGAGAAGATCTCCTTTATGAAACAGGAGATCGCCGGGGTTAGGCAAGCACTATGAGAAGGTGAAACCCAGTTTAGAAGGCAATATGAATCTGAACCAGGTGATCACGCAACCATTCCAGGTGTATGTTCGTTTCATATCGATGCTCATATTGATACCAGAGGTATCTTTTTGTCCCTGCTTACAAAATCATGTAAGAACAGTGAGACAGAGGTATCATCTATCAGGTCATACCTCTCGTACCACAATTGTCTATGCCGTATTCCGGCGTGATCGCTGAATGATAGAATACTACCTTTACCTAATTATTTTCATATTATGTCTCATTCTGTCCGGTTTTTTCTCCGGATCGGAAGTGGCATTATTCTCTATTACCAGGGCCAAGGTCAGGACCCTTGTGAACGATAAAGAACCAGGATCTGAAGCTCTTGCTACCCTGAAAAAAAGTCCGGACCGTTTTCTCATCACCATCCTCATCGGGAATAATATCGTCAATATCCTTGCGGCATCAGTCGCAACCGCAGTGGCAATTGGATTTCTGGGAGAGACCGGTCTTGCCGTCACAGTTTCCACCATCGTAGTGGTATTACTGCTGCTCGTGTTTGGAGAGATTTGGCCGAAGATGTATGCATCCCGGAATGCAACCGGATTATCATTACGGTTTTCGCCAATCATCCTTTTTTTATCACGGATCTTCGCACCGGTTATTTTCATCTTTAACAAGATAGCCGGGAAGATGACCGGGGCCGGGGCTTTTGCCCATCATATGATTACAGAAGAGGAGATCAAGGAATGGATTGATGTCGGACAGGAAGAAGGAACGATAGAAAAGGATGAGCAGGAGATGCTACACTCCGTCTTTGAGTTCTCTGACACCCGTGTGCGCGAAGTCATGACGCCGCGAATTGATGTCGTTATGCTTGAGGATACCTCCACTTCTGATGAAGCACTGGAGATCTTTAAAAATACCGGGTTTTCACGTCTGCCGGTATGGCATGAGAATATCGATACAATCCGCGGAATTCTCAATGTCAAGGATGCCATCTTCTCAGTCCTTGAGACGCATGAGTCCATCCCTATTGTAGAACTCCTGTCTGAACCGCTCTTTGTTCCGGAAACAAAAAATATTGATGATCTTCTTCGGGAGTTACGGGTGAAAAAGACCCACATGGCCATCGTCCTTGATGAATACGGCAGTTTTGTAGGGATTGTCACCGTGGAAGATATCCTTGAGGAGCTGGTGGGTGATATCCTTGATGAATTTGATACCGAAGAGCACGAGCTTGTCAGAGTAGCGGAGGATGTCTACTCGGTTGATGCGCGAATATGGGTGGAAGACCTCAATAAACAGCTGGACCTGCATCTGCCAATCAGTGAGACGTATGAAACAATTGCAGGCCTGGTAATTGAACGGCTTGGCAATATTCCCCGGATTGGGGACGTATGTGAACTTACCGAAGAGGGAGTCCGACTGGTGATTATTCAGATGACCGGAAAACGAATCAACCGCCTGAAACTTATCAGGATACAGCCACCGGAGCTTTCTGATGAGCAGGAGAAGACAGGATGAACCAGGGAACGTTTGTAGTCCTTGTATCAGGAAGAGGATCCAATTTCCAGGCGATCATCGATCGGGTTCATGATGGCTCTATTAACGCCATCTGTACCGGGCTGATCACCGACAACCCGGATGCCTATGCGATAAAGCGGGCAGAAGATGCGGGGATACCTGCAGAAATCGTCCCGTACCGGACATTTGCGGATAAGAACAAGTACGAGGATGCCCTCATGGATGTTCTTGCGCGGTATAATCCTGACCTTGTGGTGCTGGCCGGATACATGCGGCTCCTCGGCAAGCGGATTGTTGATGCATACACCGGGAAGATGATTAACATTCATCCATCCCTTCTCCCAGCATTTCAGGGTCTTCATGCGCAGAGGCAGGCGCTGACATATGGAACAAAAGTCGCAGGATGCACTGTCCACTTTGTCACGCATGACATGGATGCCGGACCAGTTATCATACAACGGACAGTTCCGGTCCTTGACGATGACGACGAGGAGAGCCTTGCTGACCGGATCCTTGTTGAGGAGCATCAGGCATATTCAGAGGCCATCAAGCTCTTTTTTGAAAAGAGGCTCCGGATTGAGGGTCGCAGGGTACGGATTCTTCCCGATTCATGAGCAGGAAAGGGACACGTTCAGATAGAAAGCATATTGCCATGGAACGGATTTCTATCCTGTTTTCCCAGGCAGAATCTTTCTTTTCATGGAACCAGGAATACAGTCACCACTGTGTCAAATCTGCCCGCCTGATTGCCATGAAGGAGCGGGTGAGAATACCCCCATGGCTGAGAAGAAGATATTGCAGAAAGTGTAATGCATACCTGGTTCCCGGTGTAACCGGAAGAGTGAGAATATACCGGGGAAGGGTGATCATCACCTGTCTTACCTGTGGCTGGCATCGAAGAATACCAACTACCAGGAGAAACAATACCAATGGAAAAGAAAAGAAGTGATTCGGGATTTCATGACCTGAAACCCACGATATGGGTCGGCAAACAGGGAATGAGCGATACCATACTAGACGAGATAAAAAACCAGATCAAAGTCAGAAAAGTCATCAAGATAAAGTGGCTTTCTTCGGTTGAGATAGATCCTGAATCGATTGCAACACAAAGCAGGACAAAACTCCTTCAGGTCCGCGGAAGAACGATGGTTCTTGGAGATTCCCAGCTCTACCGATGATCAAAACCTCGAAATATATATGAACACTCCACGCGAATAAGTAGAGACTACGATCCGTATTGAGAGTGTGGACTATCGATGACTACTGTATATGATGTTCCGGCCGACAAGCTCATCGCGAAAGCGGCAACGGAACTGAAGGAAAAAGCCGAAATAACCGCGCCTGAATGGGCACCATTTGTAAAAACCGGTACACACCGTGAGATGCCCCCGGAAGATCCGGAGTGGTGGTATACCCGTGCAGCAGCTGTCCTCAGGCGTGTCTATGTTGATGGACCGGTCGGTGTTGAGAGAATGCGTTCGGTTTATGGCGGTAAGAAAGACCGTGGTTCCAGACCGGGCAAGTCGGTGAAGGGAAGTGGCTCTATCCTCCGTAAATCACTGCAGCAGCTCGAAGCAGCAGGATTTGTTGCAAAACAGAAGAACGGAAGGGTCATTACCCCTGCAGGGACTTCATTCCTTGATGGAATCGCCTACACCGTCAGCAAAGAGAACCAGTAAACAGGATTGGTGAAACAGATGGGTGAAGATGAACTGGCTGAAATCCGCCGGAGAAAAATGGCAGAGATGCAGCAGCACGCTGCAATGCAACAACAGGATATCGAGCGTCAGCAGCAGTATGATGCGCAGATGCAGATGGCACTTATGCAGATTCTTGAGCCGGAAGCCAGGGAAAGACTCAATACCATCAAACTCACCAAGCCGGATTTTGCCAGGGCTGTTGAGCAACAACTGGTAATGCTCGCACAAAGTGGCAGAATTAAGAACAAAATATCAGATGATCAGCTGAAGGTCATTCTCCAGCAGGTGACCCCGGCGAAACGGGAATTCAATATCAGGCGGAAGGGATGAGGGCAGCCGTCCTCTTTTCAGGTGGAAAGGACAGCTCGCTTGCTGCCATTCTCCTCTCCACCTGGTACGAGGTCGAACTGAATACCTATCTCTTCAGCCAGGATACGAACATCGACGCGGTCAGGAAAGCCGCAGGATCACTCGGTTTTCCTCACCATATCCGCCAGTTCAGGGAAGAACTCCTTGGTGAGATCGTAGATCTCATCATCAATGAGGGATTCCCAAATAATGCAATCCAGCAGGTTCACCGTGAGGCAATCCGGTGTTTATGCGAAGAGTATGACGTGATTGCTGACGGAACACGGTTTGGTGATCGTGTTCCCCTCCTCACCGATGATGAGATTCGAAGTATCGGGGACCGGTATGGATGCTCCTATGTAAGACCCCTGATTGGATTTCCAAAAAAAGAGGTTGAACGACTGGTTTCCCGATACCTGATCATCGCAAACGGAGTGACCGGCGAGATACAGAACGGGGATTATGAAACCGGGATTCGGAGAGAACTCGTACGAAGAGGTCTTTATCCGGAATCATACTTCCCTCCTGCACACCAGCAGTCGCTTGTCACCGGCAGAAAACCCAATTCATAGGTGTATCATGAGCAAACTGACAAAATGCCGTAAGATTCGGTTATCAAAAAAGACCACACAGAACCGCAGGGTTCCCCAGTGGGTAATGGTAAAGACAGCCAGAGCAGTAATGGCCCATCCACAGCGTCACAGCTGGCGGCGGAGCACCCTTAAGGTGTGAGTTACATGGTTGAGAAACTTCAGGAACAGATGTATGTGATTCCCCTTGGGGGAGTGAAGAGAGCACCGAGATGGCGCCGGAGTGCAAAGGCAATGAAGGATATCCGTGCATTCTTAAGCCGTCATATGAAGAGTGATGATGTCCGCCTTGGCCAGGATATTAATGAGAGAGTCTGGTCCAGGGGCACGGAAAAGCCTCCTGCACGAGTCCGCGTCCGGGCTATGAAGCTCGAAGACGGGCATGTTCAGGCAGAGCTGGCTGAGGAGTAGATGGATCGTTTTGTCTCGATAGCCGGAGATTCCCATATAGGCGTTTTCACCCGCGTATTTGATGATATCGCGGTTGTTCCACCAGACGTGCCTGAGGAGTTTACCGCCAGGTACGAAGAAGCATTAAAGGTTGAAATTGTCAGGACCACTATCCAGAAAAGTCCGATCATTGGTTCCCTTCTGGTCGGTAACAATAATGGACTGGTAGTCACGGGATTGGCAACCGAAGAAGAGTTAGGGACCCTCTCAGAATATCGTGACCTGATGCTGCTCGAAGAGGGTATGAACGCTGCCGGGAATATTATTCTGGCAAATGATCACTTTGCGGCAGTTCATCCTGAAATGGATGAGGAATTTATGGATGCTCTGAGTGACTTTCTGAAAGTTCCGGTCATTCCCCTGACTCTTGGTGATGTCAAGACAGTCGGGATGGCAGCAGTCGCAACAAATGCCGGTATTGTTGTCAGTCCCCGGAGCACTCCCGGCGAAATTCAGAAACTGGAGCAGGTATGTTCACTGCCTGTCGGGAAAGGATCTGTTGCCATGGGAAATGCAATGGTCGGAACAGGTCTTGTTGCAAACCGCCACGGGTACCTTGCCGGAGTCGGGACAAGCGGATATGAACTCGGCAGAATTGAAGATATTTTAGGTTTTGAGGAGGAATAAAGATGGATGAGAAGAAATTCGAAGTAAAAGGAACGTACCAGGAGAAGCGTGACTTCTGGAAACCATATACAAAAGTTCTCTCTGCACCAAATGCCATCCAGGCAGAAGAGCGGATTTTTGCAGTCATTGGAAGCAAACACCGCCTTGCACGTCCCTACATCAAGGTTGAATCTGTCTCCGAACTGAGTGGAGAGTGATCCCGGTGGCTGCCCCCGTTGACCCCAGGGAAGTTCAGTCTCTTCAGACATATCTGAACCAGTACACCCAGCAGGCAGAGGTATACTCACGGCAGCTTGGGATGATGGAAGAGGGTATTCGTGAGGCAAACGCTTCAATTGAGACGCTGAATGCCCTTGCAGAGGCAGGGGAAGCACCGGTATTCATGCCGATAGGTGGCGGACTGAATATCAGGGCTACCATAATTCAGCCTGATGAGGTCTTTGTCAGTATTGGCTCGGATATCATTGTTCAAAAGACGAACGAAGGTGCAATATCATACCTGCAGGACCGGATTAAGGAGATGGAGGCATCAGCCAAGAATCTGACTGAGGTGCTGCAGAAGATTGATGCACAGGTAAAAGACATTCAGAAACGTCTTGAACAATTATACCGACAGGCCCAGGCTGAACAACAGGGTGCAGGTTCCCTCTGAACTCCTGCCTTTTGTTTGGCAGCAGGTGACGGAACATGTTCAAAGCACTGAAAGAAAAACTCTTTTCTGCCAGAAAAAAACTGGAACATTCTATCGAAGAAACGACTCCGGTCCAGACTGAAGAGCCTCAGGACATATCCGGAGTAGATCAGATCTCTCATCTTGAGCAGGCAATGGAGATCCCTGTTCCTGCACAGGAGAAGAAAACTGCTCCAAAGATCACTGAGAAGATCGTCTCTTTTGTCAGGGATCGTGAGTTCATCATCTCTGAAAAGGATGTCAGTGATATCCTTGATGAACTTGAGATGGGACTGCTCGAGAGTGATGTTGCCTTTTCTGTAACTGAAGCAATTCTTTCAAGAATTAAAGCTGATCTCTCCGGATCGAAACGGAAGATAGGGACATCCGTTGACTCGATTGTCAGGGATGCTTTATCAGATGCCCTTCTTGGGGTTCTTGGTGAGGGAGTAGATATCTGTGCATTTATCAGGGAGCATGAACGGCCGGTTAAGATTCTCTTTACCGGGGTAAATGGTACAGGAAAGACCACCTCTATCGCAAAGGTCACCCGGTTTTTACAGAATAACGGATTCTCAGTTGTCCTCGGTGCCGGAGATACCTTCCGTGCCGGTGCCATCGAACAGATAGATGTTCATGGCGAGCGGCTTGGGGTGAAGGTGATTCAGCACCAGGAGGGATCAGACCCGACCGCCGTCCTGTTTGATGCGGTAGAATATGCCAGGGCTCATAAGATTGATGTGGTTCTTGGTGATACCGCCGGACGGTTCCACAACCGGGCCAACCTGATGAACCAGCTGGCAAAGATACGCAGAGTCATCAATCCTGACCTCATCGTCTACGTTGACGAGGCAGTTGCCGGAAATGATGCCGTCATCCGTGCTGAAGAGTTTGCAAAGTCAGTCGGGATGGATGCCATCATGCTCACGAAGGTCGATATGGATCCAAAAGGAGGGGCCGCAATATCCGTCGCATATGCCGTTGGAAAACCCCTTCTCTTTATCGGAACCGGACAGG
>CAYWHV010000075.1:0-9637 GCA_964458045.1 uncultured Methanospirillum sp. | reverse complement strand
CCTTTAGCTGCCTTCAGGTTCATCCCCGTGCATACGGGGAACTCCCCGGAACCGGCAGATCGGCCAGTCCGGGTGAGGGTTCATCCCCGTGCATACGGGGAACTCGGCCACCCCGTTTAAAGTCTGTTGTATCGTTGAGGTTCATCCCCGTGCATACGGGGAACTCTCTTTAGCTTATCTCTCGAAAGGTGGAAATTAATTTCCACCGTGAACTTTTTTTATCGAGAATCCCGATTCACACTTCTGAAACACGTGATTCACGTTTGTTCAAATATTGATCAGCGTGTACATTTTTATTCTCTTTGGAATAGTGGATCGGATCACAAACCTGGTTCCACCTCCCGAGACTGGGGTTCCGGGAAAAATGACACCAGTTTTACTCCGTCTTTCTCCCAGGGGGCCCTTCGGTTTGGACCCGCAGTCACAAAGTCAAAACCCGCTTCCGTGTTCGTACTCCATGCCATCACCGCATTCCCCTCATCAAGACCTCCAAGCACCGTATCCCAGATCATATCCCTGACTTTAACGGAATAATCTCCGACATACACCCCGGCATGTATTTCCAGCAGCCAGAGTGCAAGACGACCCCTGAGCCGTGGGGGTGCAGATTCAAGAACGATAACCAACATCTCCAATACCCTGGCGGTCTTCAATGGCCACTGGCTGGGAATCATCAGGTTTTTCCGGCAGCTCCAGACCCCCCGCAGAGAGAACCTCATCGATCATCGGGATTATCCGCTTCAGGATCTTCTTTTCACGAAACATATCACGACAGGCCAGACGTGTCATTCTATCCGGGTCTGTCGGATCCCGGGATGCAACCGAGAAAGCAACAGCGAGAATATCTGACTTGAAAAGATCGGCAATATCATAGACAAACGATCGGGCATTGCCAAAGTGGACAAATCCAATCGCAGGAGCATAGCCGGCAGCCAGGATGCCGGCTTCACAGATTCCGTACAGACAGGATGTAGCTGAACTGATACACCGGTTTGGAATATCCCCTGCGCCATGGTTGTGTACATCATAATTCCTCCCTTTCCAGGAGACACGATACCGCAGCGCCATCTGCCGGTATAATTCTTTCATTCTGGAGCCCTCTATCCCCCTCATCTGTTCAATTGAAAGCGATGAAGGAAGAGATTCACCAAACCGTATCTCAAACATCTTCCTGACAACCAGGCGTCGTGCATGATCGTCAATCGCAAGACGGGCCTGGTAGAGAAGACGGTCACTTCGTGCTCCTCCAGGTTGTCCGCACGAATATAGTCTGACTCCTGCCTCACCAACGAAAACAAGCAGACACCCCACTCGTGCAGCAAGAACAACAGCAGAGTGAGAAACCCGGATCCCAGGTTCGAGCATCAGGCATGCCACCCCTCCTATTGGGATGTGTGTCCGGACTCCGTTTTTGTCTACGAGTACAAAAGCACCATCCAAAACATCAAGAAGGCCATATTCCAGGAAAACAAGAGAAACCCGCTCTTTCAGCGGTATGGGAGATGGGGTAGGGAGCATGATCTCACGCGTATACCGGTTTGATGAGCATTAGACCACACCCGAATCCTTTTGAAGGCCCGATTCCCTGATAAAGCATCGAAAGAAACCGCTCAGGATCCTCAACAGTGAGCAGACCGGAAAACTCAATCGTCGAGAATCGAACCTCGCAACCTCCCTTTGGTTTTTTCAGTCGATGCTGAAGATAGCCGTCTGCCCGCACCATTCCCTCCTCTATTGAGAAACCATGAGTCTCACCACGTGTGGCAAGCCATACGAATCCTGCTTTCTGGACAGTTTCTGCCTCATCAGGACGATCTGAAAAAGGTTTTTTCTCTTTTTCAAGTCTCTTCTTCGCATCCATTACCACATCATGCCTCTTCATCCGTCCGTTTTCATCAGTTCTGGCACGAACAGGATTTGCACGAAGGATAAACGAGAGCTTCTGACCAATGGAGAGAACCGGCTCATACCGACGAGACTGAATATTCCAGACATCATACCGGTTCTCGGGTTGACGGGAAGACAAAACCAGAAAAGACGGAAGACGTTCCTCATACTGGGTTCTGAATAAAAAATCCCTTTTCCTTTCGGGATCATCCCCAAAAATATCCCATATCAGGGTATGAACATCATAACTGTTCCGAATAAGTCTCCAGAATGGCCGGATATCTCCGGCATCAGGCCGGAGGGAGATCTTTGACAGATACATCAGGTGCCCTCCACAGGTAACAATCCAACATGCTCAATACGATTTGCAAACTGCCTTCGTTTCCGTGATACGGGTTCATCCCTGCGAACGATTGCATGCAACTCCTGAAGGCCGGAAAGGATCCCATCCTCCCAGAAAAAACGGAGGTGATAATCCCTTCTTCTCTTCAGTGGAATCGAAGAGAGGGGAATCATGGAGCTCGCCTCCTTCAGAGTATTTGCAGAAATAATCCGCGGATGAAGTGGGAGGGCCGGGGGGCAGGATTTTCTCCCGAGATACAGCACGAATACCGGATTTTTCAAAGAAGAAAGCAGATCCTGGAGAGAATACGGAGAATTTTCAGTCGGAGTAATAAAGACTGTCGCATAGGTATCGCACCGGTAATCGCGGGATGAAAGAATGGTTGAAATGTCCTTTTCAGGGGCCTTGAGTTCATCACGACGGGTAAAAAACGTATGGCGGTTTCTCCCGGTCCCACTCGAAGGGACATGAGTGGTGTGATAATCCCGAATGACGCATCCTTCATAGTCCATCCGGAACGCCACCAGATATCCCTTCCTGATAAGCTCCTGCTCCTCGTGCTGATCAGTACGTATCCCAAGAGCAGCAGCGAGTAATCCCAGTATCGCAGAGCGTCCGGGCCGATCAGATGTGGGACGGTATTCACCAACTGCGATGTCACCCCATGATGCCATTGGTCCATATAATTGCAGGACCAGCCAGTCAGTCATACCTGTCCTGCCACAAATTCTTTTAATTCCTTCATTGAGCCAGTACCAGATGGAACATTCATCTCATATGACTGCAATGGAGTAAGACCATACACCGTGTCAAAGTTCTTCTTTGTCTCAACCAGTTTCTGAATAGAGAGTTCAAGGAGAGACTCTGATCGCAATGGACTCAGGAAAGCCACAGAGAGTGAACGGGGCTGTTGATTCCCTTTTTCGGCAAGAACATAGGAAGCATATGCCCGTGATGCAAAACTGTTCTGCTTTCCCGTGGGAGGGACCGTGCATGAAGCCTCAACAAATCCGGCAAGTGCCTTTGCTGCAAGAGTCCGGTCCCCCTGAAGGTTCTCAACCAGGAGAGAGTGATTAATACAGACATACAGGTAGAAAACGCCTGCAGCAAACTCGATTTCTCCCAGATGTCCCGCCCCCATATCCTCCTCACCACGGTTGAGATCATCTACAGCAGTAAAATAATCATCTTCAATTGAGACCTGATGAACAGTAATTGCATGAGCAACCTGAACTGCGGCTTCAACATTGAACTGAGGAGTTGATGCAAGCATTCTTCCAAACATTGCGATATCCACAGCAGTCTGGGCTGGTGAAAAGACCACCAGGTCATCATCATCAACCTTCTCTCCCTGAGCAATTTTGGCAAGGATCTCATCGATCAACGAGATCTCCTGTGGTGAGATATGCATCAGCTGGTCTACACTGACCAAATCTTCTTCTTTCCCCTCCTTCTCTTTCTTCTTCTCCTTCGGATTCTCTCCCTCTTTTCCGGCAGAGACTTTGCCTTTCTTCATCAGGGTGACAAACTTTCCTGTCCATTTCAGGGCATCCTGGGGAGGCATCGTTTTTCTGGTAGGTTTCGCGGAGGTCTGAAAAATCAAATCATTAAGGGGGACTCCAGTCTCCAGAGATTTCTGAATTGCAGAACCAATCTGCTTGGTCCTGACTCCGATAGAATCACCAACATATTGTGCGAAAACGTCAGATGTTCGCCATGCACGTTTCAGGCTTTGAGAGGATATCCGAAGCCGCTGCTTCTCACCCATCATCGCAGTTTTTGGTCTTCCCAGATCATCACGGTTCAGGTTAGACGGGGGGTACGATACCAGCATGTGTAATTGAATAAAGTCACTCATAATTTCTCAATCCTGTGTGCGGCTTCCCGCATGATCATAATAATCAGTTGCAAGTTGCTTTTTGACGGTAATGTTCCACCAGTATACCACATCGGCGAGTGAACGAAGATTCACTTCACCAGATAGCATCCTGATGATTCGGATCATACTATGATACAATTCAGTCCGGTCATCAATGGATAGTAGTTTTCTGAACCTGAGATCACTCAGAGGTTCTCTCCCTTTTCCGGTCCGATCAAGGGCCATCTGTACCGCGATTCGTTCAGATTCACGATTTTTTTTCACGAATGCACAGAGACCGGCTACCAGAGCAAGTCGGGAAGGATCGACAGTAAACCCGGACAATCGTATCCGTAAATCATGAAACTGTGAAGTCAGCGCGATCTCTTCGACCGTTGCACAACGTTTGAGTACTGCCTTGTCTCCCCTGCTTAATCCATCATACCAGGTCAGTAAAACAGTCCCGGCAGAGTCGTCATTCATAAAGGAAATATTTTTCATCAATCAATCTCCGTGTTTTTCCTCTTCCGTCTCCCCGATTGATTAGAATCAGTTTCAGCCCCTGAAAGCATGAGCAGACTTTGAATCTTCTTTGAGTGTTCACCTGAAGCCATGAGATAGTATTTTCTGGCAAGTGCAATTCTGCGGGGGTCTGAATGATCAATCATCTCATATTGAGAATAATTGTCAAATATTCTCAACCCTGCAGCCCGGAGACCTTTCCGCCACTCATTTTTGAGAGTATCACAACTTTCAGGTGATAAATCTGATTTCCATGCTTCACCGAGAATCTGATAAAACAATGATTCTGTATCCTGCCAGAACCTCAGATCGATATGAGTCATATCACCTGAAGGGGCATCTTTCGGAGATCGGTACCAAGCCTTTTTCAGAGCATCTTTCGTAAACCAAAGAAGAAGATCACCTGCAAGCAGACACCGGGAGACCAGAAGATCATACTCCTCCCTCTTCTCTTCGGGTACAAGGGGAATTGGCATAAATCCTTCATAATAGCATCTTGCTTTGGCCTTATCCATGTCATACCCAAAGGACCAGAGGGGAACATACCCAGTGCCGAATACCTCCTTGAGAGCAGAAGGACCATAATTTCTGAAACGGGTCACCACCGCGGCAGGTTCAGTTCCCAGATCCGGGTGATTCTGAATCAGCCCGAGCCAGTCGTGGTAGGTTATCCCACCCGGCTGCATATGCTCGGGAAATGGAGCTCCGGTTTTTTTATCCCGCCGATGTGGAGACAGGGGATGCATCCACCCTCCAGAATAGACTATCCCGTTCTTTTCAGTGAAGAATGTCGTAATAAGGGTATCAGAATGTGCCCCACAGATATCACATTCACCAGAAACGGGATCGTCCTTCAGGAGGATCCTGCGCGGAGTACCCCAGAACATATGAGCTGGATGAACATCTGCCGGGGTACACGTTCTCCCCACCCTCCATTCCTTTCCTTCTCCAACCCAGGGAAAAATCTCCTGTGGAGTGTTCTTCTCTGGGGAGCCCAGTCCTTCAAACTGATCTGAACTGAGCACATTCAGCCAGAGAAGTTCCCAGAGAGTTCGTCCCTTCACCAGGGTGGTAAGCGGACCACCTCCCCGGAGGGCAACCCGGTGACCGGCTCCTCCAAATGAAGCATTCGTCTGGAGACTGTACACCGCTGCAGCTGCACAAACCGGACAGATACCTGATATATCATGTCTCTTCAGAAAATGATCAGTATTATTCTTTTCGGCATTCTCTCCAGGCATTTCAAGAAGAAGCCTGCCAACAGGAACACCTCCAGAGGTATCAACAGAAGTATCCTGCATAAATGGACAGGATCCATCAAATAGGTTGAAATAGTGAGAGTAAGGATCAAATACCTCTTTCAGGTGCTCTGCAACGGGAACATCTCGAAATCCTTTCCGCCATTCCTGCTTTCCAGCAGGAGAATATACGGTTTGTAATAACCCAATCAGAAACTGAGCATATATCCCGTTAAAGTCAGTCCTGGGGCCTTGAAAAGAAACAGGAACGTCTCCCTGAAAATTAGTAATCTGCCAGGGTGCAATCATTTTTGCATGACCTGATGCACAAATTACCGGGATCCACGGATCCCTGATTAAATTCACCTTAATTACCTCCTCTGCTCCTCTGCAGAGAACCGTTGCATGTTATCAATTCATCATTCTTCATTCATTCCATCCTTGTGAACACAAAACCCTTCTTTCACATTGTATCTGACCTCAATCCGTTTCCCGTCATTGTCCCATCCGGATCCCATCCATCCGCAATCAGCGGATTTCATCACCATGAGGATCGCACCTTTTTGGTTTATTGGAAACCCATTTACTTGTGCACGGATTATCTCTTCATCCCCTGCTGAACGGAGAAGCAATCCTTCTTTCAGAAATATCTCACTCTGCATCCATCCCAAGAGGCCTTCACCATAAAGCGGAAAAATGCCTCCATTCTTCATACATCCAAGAAAAACCGGAACCGATAATTCAGAGAGCCGCGTTGGAGTGTATGCATCATCAGCCCATTTTATCCCATCATAAACATACCCCTCGGAAAAGGAGAGAACATTCATCATTCCAACCGAAACATCTCCCTTTCTTTTTCCCATCTCGCGAAGGGTTGTATTAAGAAGACCTGGAGGAAGACGGGAAAGCGAAGATGTTCCGTTCTCGTCATCTCCATAGACTTCTTCAATCATAGCCCGCAAATCATCAGGAAGAGTAATTTGCTTCCTTCTGGAGAAAGCAACAAGTGAAAGGTAGAGGCGCCCGTGATCCGGATATACATACGAACCTTTTGGGAAGAACTGAGTAATCCAGTCGTCCCGTATCTCACCTTGTAGGGATGGCGAGAATATCACCAGTGTTGCCTGACCTCGATTTGGGGATCGATAATACTCAGATAACTGGTGACGGTGAAGCCTCCCCGCTCTCTGGATCATCAACTCAACAGGAGCAAGATCGGTAATAAGAAGATCAAAATCGACATCAAGTGACTGTTCAAGAACCTGGGTTGCAATAATAAGTTTTCCAGATCTATGTTCCCGGGAACTATCTTTTCCAAATGTTTGAATCACATGCTCTTCTATCATGTGCCGGTCAAACAAGGTGAACCGTGCATGGAAAAGAATAATCTGCTCTCTCCCCACCTGTTCAACCATCATTCGATAAGAGTTCACAGCATCACTGACAGTATTACGAATCCAGGCCACACACTGTCCTGAATCAAGAGTCGACCGAATGATTTGAGATATTTCCCGGAAATCAGAGATAATCCGGACTGAATATTTTTTCTTAAAAACTTCTACTCCCCTGCAGGGAGATGGGTGGTATTCTTTCAGAGTATCATCAGATACCACAGTCAATAATGGATATTCCATTAATTCAAGAGATGTTTTTTGTTTCTGCCTCCCTTTCCTATACGCATTGGCAAATTCCTGGCGGATAGAGATAGGGAGAGTGGCAGAGATAAGAATTATACTTCCGCCCAGACCTGCCTGGAATTCAATGATAGAACAGATAAGAGTCTGCATATAGGGGTCAAACGAATGTATTTCATCAATTATCAGTACGTTTCTACACAGACCCAGAATTCGTAATGACTGATGACGAATCGGCAGAATTCCCATTAACGCCTGATCGATTGTTCCGATTCCAATTTGGGCTAGAAGCGCCTTTTTCCGTGAATCAGAAAGCCATGACGTTGATTCTTTTCCGCTGTCAACCTCATCGTGAGAACAATTATCTGTTCCTTTTGATGGGGAGAGTGAGAAAAAACCTCTCTTCATGACATTGCTGGCGCTATGAGTGAGCTCCAGATGAGGTGTTCGCTCTGAAGAATCATATAGTCGCCAATAGAAGTCCTTTATCCGTGAATACATGGCATTGGCTGTTGCCATAGTAGGTAATGCAAAAAAAATGCCTTCACTCCCATTTTGCATCAACCGGTGAGCCATTAGCAGTGAGGCTTCAGTCTTCCCATTCCCACAAAGGTCTTCCAGAATAATGAGGTGGGATCCTTCACTCAATGGGCAGCATTCGGCAATAACCTGCATCGGGTGTGGAGAAGAGATACTCGGAAACAAATGATTTAATCCCGTGGATGAAGAAATAGGAGGAGATAGCAACCCGGTCTGGCGTATTGCCTCCATTGCCGACGGAAGAGCAATAGTCGTCCAGTACTGACGGAGTTCCATCGGTTCAGACATATGATGAAACCATTGAGAACTGGATGCTATCCAGTCTCCAAGAGTAATGAGGCCTGCAATGACCCAGGACACATGACTGATTATTTTCAGGTTCATATCATCACATGAAATGACTGTCTGCACTCCGCTATCAGATTGACAAAAAAGATCCCAGATGAGATCAGTATACAGACAGATGTCCATGTGATTCTGCTCAGAAAATAGGGTCCTGACTGAAAAATCCCCTTGTCTGGGCTCACCATGATGACATGCGGAACTCATCATAAATGGAAGAAGGAGATCTCTCACATCATCGGGATCTGAATCTGGATCAAACGATAATCCCGGAAATCCTGTCTTATCACACAGGCGGGAAACGAGATATTTGTCCATCCAGACCTGTCCGAGAATGTCATGTCTGACCGGATACTTCAGCGTAATTCTTTTTCCATGCAATAAATAATACAAATCGGGGATCAGATTCTGAAATGAGTCTGAAAATTTCCCAACATCATGGAGAGCCGAGAAAAAAAGGATGAGCGAATGTACCTCCTCTCCTTTGACGACTCCCATATCAGAAAGTAAATCACGGTATGGTCTGACTTCATCCAACAGGACCTTTACCACCGCTGCAGTATCGAGGCCGTGGTATGGAAGAGGATGATGTGAATACCGTCCATCATCGCCTCTTTGCGTTTTTCCCCAATATCGGAAAAGTTCTGAATTTGTTGCGATAAGATCAGATCCTTTATCCCTCTGTCCGCACCATCACAGTATTACCACACTCAAATGCTCACTATGAACTGATAGAATACCACATTCTCCGGATATGTGATTCACATGTATCCATACCGGGAATCTGGCCAGACCATATCTGCGAAGTGCAGAGGATGATCTCTTTGTATAACTATTAAAGTTTTATGATTATATACACAATTATGAAAATTGATCTTCCATATTACGGAACTAACAAGATGAAAAGAAGTATTATATTTTTTTAGATCGTTTAACTATCACCTCTGAAAAACCAATCCATTCATAATGAATCAGTATTGGTACAGTTCCCCCTCCATTCGGGGATGAACCTTGTGTGTATAAACAGAGGCTAAAAGTGTTCTTTTTTCCCCATTTTATGGGGTTTTCATAAATAATCGGTCTTTCCACACGAAGTATTATCTCATTCATCCCTATTCACCAGATAATACGAGTGAACAGGATTTCTGACGAATAAACGAGGATGGGGTGTGGGTATCCGTACCTCAATCCTCCCATATTTTCCGAACACATGGTAATTCTCCGGTACATTGACTCTCCCGGCCCGGACCGGCCGGGAGACTCAGGCCGGGCC
>CAYWHV010000074.1:2322-9724 GCA_964458045.1 uncultured Methanospirillum sp. | reverse complement strand
TGGTTGCCAGTTCAACCCGTTCTCCTTCAGCAATCCGGCGAATAACATCGATAGTCTTGTGCTGAAGATCATCAGAGAAATTGTCCATCGTCCGTGCCATGTCTCCCAGTTCATCTTTCCTCGTAAGGTTCAGCCGGCCTGAAAGATGGCCCATGCTCATCTCTGATAGCATGTCTTTGACTTTCATACTGGGAGCGGTAATACTCCGTGTGATAATAACTCCCAGAATAAGCGAAATGATGATGCCGACGAGGGAAATGAGTGCAATGACGAAAACCGATTGTGCAAACGTAGCATCTGCATTGGTATTGATCCATTCTGCGTCTTTTAAGTTTATCTGATACAGATTCGCAATTGATTCGTCAACAGGTTTTCTCGCTTCAGCAACCTTTCCGCCGGTTGATATGGATGCGATAGCCTCGGTCTCTTTCCCCTGATCAAACAGGGCCAGTGCACCTTGAATCTCGCTGTAATAGTTCTGCCATGCAGATTCAAACTTTTTCAGTTCGGCTTCTTCTTCCGGAATAAGTTTGCTTTTCTTATATTCTACCACTAAGGCTTCAAGATCTTTTCCATTTTGTTCTATTGTCCCTTTCAATTGTGCCCGTTCATCTGGCAAAAGAGCGAATTTGAGTGTATCTCCCCTGACTATGAGCAGTTCATCACTTACTGATGCGATCTGTGAGAGTGGGATCAGGCGGTCATAATACATTGCTGTCATTCCATCATTGATGGTCATCATGTTGAGAAGACCAACCAGAGCCACGATGATAAGAATGATAATAACGACAAGAAAACTTCCAATCAGTTTTTTACCGATTTTTAAATTATCCAGGAATTCCATGGTTCACCTCATATCTGAATCTGTCACGGTGGGTTGCAGTGCCGATACGACGAAGGTTCCAGATCCATTGAGCCTGACCTTCGATAATGAATCATTGGTGTGCTAGTATTTATATTTAATTTCTATTGCTAAAATTAAATTCGACATTACTCTTAGCAATAATTTAGTATACTATGAAAACAATGAATGGTGCATTGATGAAAAACCACTATGACACTCAGAACACCGAAGAGGAGGCGATCATATGTGACATCCAGCAAATACTGGCAAAAAACCGCCAGGGTATGACAATATCAGATATTTCGAGATCTCTTGGTATAAACCGGACATTAATACTCAATATCCTCAATCTCATGACCGGCCGAGGAGAAATCTCCATGAGATCATTTGGAAGGGCAAAAGTGTACACCCTTTCTTCGAAAATTCCTGTTGCGCGACTTTTGAGTCTGTCTTCAGACCTCTTTCTTATCATTGATGATGAGCTGTTTATTGAAGACCTCAATGATCCATGTGCCTCTTTCTTTAAACTTCAGCCTGATGAGATCAAGGGATCGAATATCCGGTATACTCCGATCCCTGAATTATTTTCACATGACATCATCCAGGCACTGGAAGATGCGGTAGCGGGAAACAAACGAATTTTTGAAGATTATGTAGGGATTGAAGGAGACGACTATTTTTTCCGTGTTTCCTGTATACCCATTCAGGAGAACGATTTCTCAACAAAAGTAGCCCTTGTTCTACATGATCTGACATTACATAAAAAGTACGAGGAAGAGCTGGAAGAGCATCTGAGTATGCGAACCCGTGAACTTACTACAAGTCTTCGCCGGTATGAGACCCTTGCAGAGGTCGCTCCGGTCGGTATTTTTGAGACTGATGCGAAAGGCAGAGTAATCTTTGTGAATAAAAAATGGTGTGAGATTACCGGGTATGAACCAGACGAAGTGAAAGGAACGAAATGGGTAAAGGTGATTCACCGGGCAGACCGCGATTGGATCAAACGACTCTGGCATGAACATGTCGCTGATGGAATACCCTGGAATCACTCCTACCGGTATGAAAAAAAGAGCGGAGAAGAGGTTTATGCCCTGGGGATGGCTGTTCCTTTAAGAAATCATGACGGTGACGTAACCGGATACCTGGGGACTGTTGTTGATATTACCGACCGTGTCGCCGCTGAACAGATCATCCAGGATTTGAATGAATATCTGACGACTATTCTGGAGGATGCCAATGACGGCGTGGCAACGTTTGATAATCACCGGCGGTTTTTAAGTTGCAACGCTGCCGGATGCAGGATCCTGGGTTATGAAAAAGGCTCCCTGATCGGTCAGAGTATCAGGATGCTCTATGCATCCGACGAGCTCTTTGAAAAGATGGGGAAAAAAATCTACTCCGAGCTGACTATGACCGGTCATTTCAGGGGAGAGGTTCCTTTAATCAGCGGCGGTGGAGAAGAGCGAATCATCGAAGTCTCTATCAGCGACCTGAAAGAACATGGGACCATCACCGGGATTATTGTGCTGTTTCGTGATGTTACTGAGAGTTCGCGGGAGAAAAAAGAGGCAATTCTTCAGGAACAAAGGTTCAAAACAATTCTTGACGGTCTTATCGATGCCGTGTGTGTTATCGACCGGGATGGCACTATTCTGTATGCGAACGCCCATGCCTGCCGGTACCTGAACGGGTCTGATACCCTAAAGAGATATGATACAACATTATTTGATTATTTTTCGAAAAAACATGCGAATGCTCTTCTTACGTATTATCAAAATATTATCGATTCAAAGCAGGCAGACTCAAGAAGGATGAAACTGACACTCCGAAATAAGGATTTTTGCTTTTTTAATCGTGCTGTCCCGATTCAGTTCGGAGAGAATAACATTGACGCTGTTCTCTCCCTCTCACTTGAAACCAGCGTGTTTGAGAATGAATAGATGTTTTAGCACGTACCATATGCCGGGCATATTGACCGGTTCATATGATATCAGATCAAATATGATACTATCCGATTGTGATCGTTCATGACTGTGAATCCCCCCGAATTATCTTCTGATCCTCTTTTCCTCCTCATTGTAGATGATGATGAGGTGGTTTTAAAGGCATCCTGCCAGTATTTGTCAACCCTCTTTCCCTTTCAGGTAGATACTGCTCTTTCCGGTGAAAAAGCCATCTCATGTATGGCTGAACAAAGGTATGATGCAATAGTAGCCGATTATGAGATGGACGGGATGAGCGGCCTTGATCTCCTGAAAAAAATCCGCTCCTCTGGGGATGACATCCCATTTATCATGTTTACCGGGAAGGGGAGGGAAGAGGTAGTCATCGCGTCCATAGATAACGGTGCAGACGGGTATGTTCAGAAAGGGGGAGAGATTCGGTCACAGTTTGCAGAGCTCAGTCAGAAGATTACCACGGTTGTGAAGAAAAGGCGGGCTGAAAAGGCACTTCTGCAGAGTGAAGCAGAGTACCGCCAGTTGTATAATGAATCCCCCCTTGCATATATTTCAGTTGACAGGTTTGGAACAATAGTCAGGTGTAATAAAAAGGCAGGAGAACTTCTCGGACGATCTCCTGATACCCTCACCGGGACATCTGCTCTGGATATCTATGCCGACCTCCCTGAAGGCAGGAACCGGTTCATTGAGATATTTGATGGATTTCTGAAAGGGGAAGTGAACACCGACAGTGAACTGATTATCTGTTGTGCTGATGGAACTCACCGGTGGGTACATCTCTCGATGGAAGCCATTCGGGATGAGGCCGGTCATATTATCCTGAGCAACTCAATTTTACACGATATCACAGATAAGAAACAGGCTGAACATGACCTGCATAAGGCACAGAAACAGCTTCATGATATTCACCGGCAGGCGTGTATTGGTATCTGGGAATATGATATGAGTAAGGACCAAATCTTCTGGTCAGATGAACTCTATCAGATAATGGGATGGAGTCCTGATCTCCCCCCTCCCGGATATTCTGATCTATTACACCTGTATGTGCCAGAGAGCTGGGATCGATTACAGGCCGCTGTGATTACTGCCATCGAGACCGGGAAACCATATGACCTTGAACTTGAACTCTTCCGTCCGGATAATACCCTGATATGGGCACGGGCAACCGGTGGGCCGGTGTACGATTCAACGGGGATGCTTGTCGGGCTGCATGGAACAATGCAGGATATTACCCGGAGAAAAAGGGATGCACATACGATCGAACTGCATGCAAAGCGACTTGAAGCTCTTCTCAATCTCAATCATATTGCAGATGCACAGGAGAAGCTCATCTTCGATTATGCCCTTGAAGCATCCCGTGAGATAACTGAGAGCGATTACTCTTTTTTTGGTTTTCTTAATGCTGATGAGAGTGTTATGACCATTCACAGCTGGTCGAAACATGCGATGACCGGTTGTGAGATGCCGCAGAAACCTATTGAATATCCGATTGAAACTGCAGGGATTTGGGGAGAGGCAATTCGAAGCCGCTCTCATATAATTATCAATGATTATTCTGAATCTCATCCGGCAAAGAAAGGACTCCCTGATGGTCATGTTTCGATTCACCGTTTTTTAAGTGTTCCCATCTTTGATCAGGGGCGGATTGTAGCAGTGCTTTGTGTAGCAAATAAGAGTGAGGAGTACGATGACGATGATGCATCAGCCCTGACTGCATTTGGGAATGAGCTGTGGCGGATTAATGAGAATAAAAAGATAGAAGCGGCCCTTTTGGAGAGTGAAGAGAAGTACCGGCTCATTGCAGATAATACAGCAGATCAGATCTGGATGTATGACCTGGACCTGAACCTGACCTATACCAGTCCCTCAGTTTTGAGGATGAAGGGATTTACGGTGCCGGAGTCACTCACGATACCTTTTTATGAGGCCATGACCCCGGCATCCGCAGAATCTGTGATTCGCAGGTTTCACCAGGAGATGGAGCTGGAGGCTTGTGGAGATGCTGACCCTGACCGGATTGTCACCTTTGAGACCGAAGAGTACTGTAAGGATGGATCAATCATCCTTGTTGAGAATGCAGCACGGTTAATCCGGAATAATGATGGAGTTCCTATAGGAATTCTGGGGATCTCCCGGGATATTACGGAGAGAAAAAAAGCAGAAGAAGCACTTATGGAGAGCGAGGAGCGGTTTCGTCAGCTCTTCAATAATGCATCTGATGCGATAATTCTCCATGAAATAGGTTCGAACGGGAAACCTGGGAAGATACTTGAAGTGAATGATGCCGCCTGTAGCACGCTCGGGTATACACGGGAAGAGTTCCTTTCCTTACAGGTTATTGATGTCAATACTCCCGAGAGTAATGAACTAATTCCAAGGCTCACCCCTGCCCTGTTTGCAAAGAGACATCTTACCTTCGAGTGTACGCATCAAAGAAAAGACGGGTTAGTAATTCCGGTTGAGGCATCAGTCCATCTTTTCACTCTGCACAACCAGGAAGTTGCCCTTGCTATCTGTCGGGATATATCAGAGAGGAAACATGATGAAAAGATCAGGGAAGCCATTCTCTCCGGTCTGAAAGATATTTTTGTTGAATATGTAGACCGCGATTTGAGAGTCATCTGGGTGAACCAGGCAACATGTGATCGTTTTGGATTATCCAGTCAGTCTTCTCCTGGTTTTTGCTATGAGTTTGTTCAGGGAAGAGACAGTCCCTGTCCGGGTTGCACTGCGATAAAGGCAATTAAGACCGGGCTTTTTCACGAGGGAGAGATTTCCACCCCGGATGGACGGCATTATCTTGCCAGAAGCAATCCGGTTATCGAGAACGGAGTCGTCACCGGAGTTATCCACATCGCGATAGATATCACGGAGCGGAAACGTGCAGAGGATGCCCTTGCCCTGTCAGAACAACGGCTCTATGATATCATCGAATTTCTCCCCGATGCAACCTTTGTTGTTGACAAGGAGGGAACAGTCATTGCCTGGAATAAAGCAATTGAGAAGATGACCGGGGTTATGGCATCTGATATTATTGGGAAGGGGAATTATGAATACTCTCTCCCGTTTTACCAGGAACGAAGGCCTATCCTCATTGACCTGGCGATGCGGTCTGATAATAATATCTCCAAATCATATGTTGATTATCAAAAAGACGGGAATATGGTCATATCAGAATCCATCATCGCGAATTTCCACGGTAATGATGTCATTCTCTGGAGTATTGCATCCCCGCTCTTTGATAAATCAGGCTGGTTTACCGGGGCTATTGAGTCCATCCGTGATGTGACCGACCGGAAAAAGACAGAAGATGCTCTTCGGGAGGCTCATGATACCTTAAACACCGTGATGGACAGTGTTGATGCCCTGGTGTATGTTGCTGATATGAAAACCCATGAGGTACTGTTTATTAATCAATATGGGAAGCGATTATCGGGGGATGTGGTTGGAAAGATCTGTTATCGTTCACTTCAGCAAGGTTTTGACCAGCCATGCAGTTTCTGCACAAATCATCTGCTTCTGGATGAAGCGGGCAATCCCACCGGGACGACTACGTGGGAATTTCAGAATACGATTACCAAACGGTGGTACCAGTGCCGGGACAGTGCCATCAGGTGGCTGGATGGCAGAATTGTCCGTCTTGAGATTGCAACGGATATCACCGAGCAGAAAGCAGTGGAATATGCTCTTCGTCAGGCCAACCTGCAGCTCAGCATGCTCTCTGGCATCACCAGGCATGATATTTTAAACACGGTCAACGCGATGCAGCTCTTTTTAGACCTTGCCAAATCAAAGGTGGATACTGCTCCTGCAAATCAGGAATTTGAACAAATTGAACAGGCAATCTCTCTTATTCAGTCTCAAATTGAGTTTACCAGGGTATATCAGGATCTGGGATCCCATCTCCCGGTATGGCATCGTCTCTCAAGTCTGATTCAGGCTGTCTTCTCCAAGTTTTCCGTTCATGTCGTCAATACTGCTGATGATATTGAACTCTACGCAGATCCGATGCTGGTCAAGGTCTTTGAAAACCTGGTTGATAATTCAATACGGCATGGCCGGAATGTCACCCGGATACAGATATCCAGTCAGATACATGAAGAACAGGCCGTTATCCTGTTTGAAGATGACGGGGCCGGTATTTCAGCTGAAGAGAAAGAGCAGATTTTTGAGAGGGGTTATGGGAAAAATACAGGTCTTGGATTATTTTTCATACGGGAGATTCTCTCTGTCACTGGTATTTTAATCCGGGAGACCGGCCAGCCGGGAACTGGTGCCAGGTTTGAATTTACTATTCCGTTTGGGATCTGGAGGATGCATTATGAGGTATCAGGGGGAGAGCAATGACAAAAATACTCTATGTGGATGATGAACCCATGCTCCTTGAGCTAGGAAAGTTGTTTCTTGAACGAACTGGTCAGTGTTCTGTTGACACGGTATCTTCAGCACCACAAGCCCTGAATCAACTGGATTCTGAACCCTATGATGCAATCATATCAGACTATGAAATGCCGGGGATGAACGGGATTGAGTTTTTGAAAACCGTCCGGACATCTGGAAACCAGCTCCCTTTCATCCTCTTTACCGGCAGGGGACG
>CAYWHV010000074.1:0-2222 GCA_964458045.1 uncultured Methanospirillum sp. | reverse complement strand
TTTGAAAACACCGGTACTGCAACCGTTGTCCTTGAAGCAGACGGGATAATCAGTCTTGCCAACAACACCTTTGCCTCCATGAGTGGTTTTTCCAGAGAAGAGATCGAAGGGAAGATGAGCTGGGCTCATTTTGTCCATCCTGATGACCTCTCCTGGATGAGGAATGAAAACCGAAGAAGGATGGACGATGAATCCCACGCCCTTCCTCATTACGAGTTCAGGTATATCACCCGATCCGGGGAGATCAGGGATATTTATCTGAGCATCGGGGTAATCCCGAATAAAAAGAGAAGCATCGCCTCTCTGCTCGATATCACCCAGGAGAAGAGTGCAGTTCGGTCGCTCAAAAAGAATGAGTCACTGTACCGGAGTGTGATAGAGAATATTCAGGATGTCTATTACCGGACATCTCCTGATGGTATTCTCAGCATGGTCAGTCCAAGTGGTGCAAGGCTTCTTGGGTATGATTCCATAGACGAGATCCTTGGAAAGTCCATCGCTGACACACTCTATTACCATCCGTCGGATAGGACTGAATTTCTGAATTCATTACGTACAAACGGTTTTGTCTGGAATTATGAAACCCGTCTTCGGAAAAAGGATGGGTCTCCTGTTTACGTGTCAACCTCCAGTCATTATTATCATGATGAGTCAGGAGCGATTGCCGGTGTAGAAGGTATAATCCGTGATATCACCGATAAAAAGGTTGTTGAGCAAGCTCTTGTTGAGAGTGAACGTGCTCATGCCACGATGATTAGTAATCTACCGGGATTTGTGTACCGGTGTGCCAATGATGCTGACTATACTATGGAATTTATCAGTGACGGGTGTATTGCCGTTACCGGGTATGCTCCTGCTGACCTGATTCACAACAACCTCATCTCATATAATGACCTGGTCCACCCTGATTACCAGCAGACGTTGTGGGAGACTGTCCAGAAATTTCTGTATAACGGGGGGATGTTCGAGGTTGAATATCCTATCATTACAAAGTCAGGTGAGATCAGATGGGTTTGGGAACGGAGCCGGGGGATATATTCTGATGATAACCAGCTCGTATTCCTTGAGGGATTCATTACCGACGTGACCGACCGGAGACGGGTGAAGGATGCCTTACGTCAGTCAAATAATAAGATACGTCTCCTGACCAGCTTGACCCGTCATGATATCGTCAATAACCTGCTGATGCTGAAAGGATACCAGGAGATAGCCCTGGATACATCTGATCTTCATACCGTACACGAGTATATTAGCCGTTCTCATGAAATAGCCGGCCGGATCGAATCAATAATCGGATTTACCAGGGAGTATGAATTGTTTGGTCTGACCAATTCTGCATGGATCTCAGTGTATTCGCTTATTGAATCTGCTCAGACTGAGATCCCATCAGATGGTATAAGAATTGAAAATACCATCCCTCCCTCTCTGAAAGTATTTGCAGATCCGATTCTTCAAAAGGTCTTTTCAACCCTGATGGAGAACTCTCTCAGGCATGGGAAAACGGTAACCACTGCCACGTTCCTCTCCGGGGAAGTGAATGGCGATCTGGTTCTGTTCTATCGGGATGATGGAACCGGGATAACAGCTGCAGAAAAAGAGATGATCTTTGATCACGGGTACGGGGAGCATACCGGTCTTGGCCTGTACCTGGTACGGGAGATCGTATCTGCAGGTGGCTTTACCATCCGGGAAACCGGCACCCCTGGGGAGGGAGTATGTTTCGAAATAGTTATTCCCAATGGGCTATATAAGGATTCTATATCAGTACTTCCTGATACATAGGGCCCGATAGAATGCTTCTTCATGAATCACTTAATATTCACCCCAAAATCCCTCTCTATTCACTTTTTTTCACGTCTCTTTTTGTGATCATGCTGAGCATTGTGTCGCTCACCTATGGGATAACTATCGTCTTTCAAAACCTCTATTACTTCCCGATAATTATCGCCTGTGCATTTTACCTCCGGCGAGGGTTTATCTTCTCACTGGTTCTCATCGGGGTATACGGCCTTCTCATCGCTTTTTATAGTCCCACGCAGGCAGAGGTCTATTCAGCTCTGGCCCGCATCGCCATTTTTATTCTTGTCGCCGGGGTGGTGACCTGGTTTTCAACCCGGTATGCAGATACGAACTCTGACCTGCTGGTAAGTGAACAAAAATTCAGACGACTTTTTGATGCCAATGATGCAGGGATTGCTCTGTATGAGGTTGTCTGTGACAGT